>JAGONY010000007.1 GCA_017992785.1 Candidatus Omnitrophota bacterium
GCGTTCAACGCAAAGATGTTAGGCAGGAACCGTGACGTCCCGTTTCTACCGAGAAAATGCTCCGACTCTATCGTTATCCCTTTATCCGCGCAAAATTCCTTGAAATCGCTGATACTGAGGAAATGCAGGTTAGGAGTATTATACCACCTGTAAGGCAAAGAATACGTTACCGGTGTCTTGCCCTTGAGGAACAGCCGAAGCCGCGCGCGCCAATAAGCGAAATTCGGGAATCCGACGATGACCCGTCCGCCGACGCGCAGCGCCTCGTCTATCACGAAATCGACCTTCTTGACCTCCTGCATGCTCTGGTTCAGTATAACATAATCGAACGACCTGTCGGGATAATCATTCAGGCCGCTGTCTATGTCCCCGTGGAACACGCTTAGGCCCTTCTCTACGCATTTATATATAGCCGCCTCGCTGAGCTCGACGCCCTGCGCCTTTACGCCCTTGCCTTTCGTGAGCAGGTACAACAGGTCGCCCTCACCGCAGCCGAGGTCAAGTACCCTTGACCCCGGCTCGACGATACCGTATATGACCTCGTGATCCGGCCTTTTTGCTTCCTTCGTCATTATCAACGTCCTTCCTTTTGCGCTTTCTTCAGGAAATGGCTTATCAGGTGCGTCTGCTCCTCCGTCTCGAGCAGGAACGCGTCATGCCCGTATGTAGACTTTATCTCGCAATAGGACGCGTCGGCATGCCTCATCTTCAACTGCTTGACTATCTCCTGCGCCTGGTAAGACGGATAGAGCCAGTCCGACTTGAACGCTATAACGAGGAATTTCGTCTCTATATGGCGCCCGGGGTGCCTGTTCTTCTCTCCCGAGAGGTCGAAATAGTCGAGGGCCTTCGTAATATACAGGTAGGAGTTCGCGTCGAAACGCTTCACGAAACTGTCCCCCCTGTACCTCAGGTAACCCTCCACCTCGAAGTCGGTCTTGAAACGGAAGCTGTAGTTCTTCTCCTTCAGCCTCCTCGAGAACTTCTCCTCCATCGACTGGTCGCTCATATACGTTATGTGGCCGATCATCCTCGCGACTGCCAGGCCTTTTTCGGGCTGGCCTTTCCCGTAGTAATCGCCTCCGCGCCATTCGGGATCGGCCATGACCGCCTGCCTGCCGACCTCATCGAACGCGATCTGCTGCGGCGAATGTTTGAGCGCCGTGGCTATCGGTATCGCGGAACGCACCCTCTCCGGGTAAGACGCGACCCACTGCAATGCCTGCATCCCGCCCATCGAACCGCCTACTACGCAGAGTAGCTTGTCTATGCCGAAATGGTCTATCAGGTGCTTCTGCGCGTTGACCATGTCGGATATCGTTATCAGCGGGAAATCCAGCGCGTACGGGCGCCCCGTCTTCGGGTCCACGGATGACGGACCGGTGCTTCCCTTGCACCCGCCTATGACGTTCGAGCAGATGACAAAATACTTATTCGTGTCGAACGCCTTTCCCGGGCCTATCATCGGATCCCACCAACCGGGGTCTTCCTCGCCGTCGTGGTAACCGGCCGCGTGAGCGTCTCCCGAGAGGGCGTGCTCCACCAGTATCGCGTTGTTCTTCTCTTCATTGAGCGCGCCGTATGCCTCATAAGCCAGCGTTATCGGCCCGAGCGACTGCCCGGACTCCAGCTTGAGCTCTTTCGGGGGCTCCGCGAACGTGAAATACTCCGTCTTGACTTTTCCGACACTTCCCTGGGTCGTCATCAATTCTCCTTAGCGGGACGCTTTCTTAAGCGCCTGGTCTATATCCGCGATTATATCATCTATATGTTCGAGCCCTATCGAGAGGCGGACGAAATCCGGCGTGACGCCGGTCGCCAACCGCTCTTTTTCGCTCAATTGCTGGTGGGTCGTCGTAGCCGGGTGTATAGCTAAACTTTTCGCGTCGCCGATATTCGCGAGATGAGATATCAGCCCGAGCGATTCGACGAACTTTTTCCCGGACTTAAGGCCGCCCTTGATCCCAAACCCTATTATGGCGCCCGCGCCCTTCTTAAGGTACTTCCTCGCCTTTTCGTGATCAGGGCTCGTCGGAAGGCCGGGATAATTCACCCACGAGACCCCCGGGTGCTTCTTCAGGTGTTTCGCCACTGCAAGCGCGTTCTCGCAATGCTTCGGCATCCTGAGATGGATGGTCTCAAGGCCCTGCAACAGCAGGAATGAGTTGAACGGCGATATAGCCGGGCCAAGGTCCCTAAGGAGAGAGACCCGCGCCTTCGTGATATAAGCGATGTTGCCCGCCGGCTTAAGCGCCTTCACGAAATCAAGCCCGTGATAACTTGCGTCCGGGCCCGAGATAAGCGGGAATTTCCCGTTGGTCCAGTCGAACTTCCCCGAATCCACTATGATGCCCCCGAGCGAGGTCCCGTGCCCTCCGATGAATTTTGTCGCGGAATAGACGACGATATCCACGCCGAAATCGATCGGCCTCAGGATATACGGGGCGGACGTGTTGTCCAGCACAAGCGGAATACCGTGCTTATGCGCTATCTTCGCGAGCCCTTCGAGGTCCGCTACGTCGAGTTTCGGGTTGCCGACCGACTCCGCGTATATCGCTTTCGTCTTCGGCGTCACCGCCCTGTCGAACGCCTTCAGGTCGCCCGACTTTACGAACGTGGTCCTGATACCGAAACGCGCGAACGTGTAATGCAGTAGGTTATATGTGCCGCCGTAAAGGTTATCGGCGGACACTATATGGTCGCCTGCCTGCGCGATATTCAGCAGCGCTATCGTTATGGCCGCCTGGCCGCTGGAGACCGCAAGCGCGCCGATCCCGCCGTCGAGCAGGGTTATCCTCTTCTCCAGCACGTCGGTCGTAGGGTTCATCAGGCGCGTGTATATGTTCCCGCTCTCCTTAAGCGCAAACAGGTTGGCGGCGTGTTCCGAATCCCTGAACTGGTAGGATGTCGTCTGGTATATCGGCACCGCCCTTGAACCTGTCACGGGATCGGGCGATTGTCCCCCGTGCAGCGCCAACGTCTCTGCTCTTAATTTTGCATCGATCTTGCTCATCTCTCTCCTTTTAAGGCCCGGAAAAACAAAAAACCCGGGCTAAAAAGCACGGGCCTCACAAGACACTGTTCGCTTTTTAGCACATTTATTAAGCGGAGCAATACGCATCAAATCGCCGCTCTTCATTTTTTTACATTGTATCATCTATTGACTTTTTGTCAAGGGTATTATTTTCGCGACATGCTTCGCATCAGGCGCGTTCTGTTCGCGCAGCGCCGAATGCAGGTCCTCCTCCTTTATGAACCCCAGTTCCTTGCATATCTCGCCGAACGCGACGCCGCGCCTCCAGTGTATGTTAAGCGCCTCGTCCAATTGTTCAGCCGAGAGCAGTTTCTTCTCGAGAAGCAACTGCCCGAGCGGCCTGTAGCCGTTGGCCGATGCGTCGGCCCTCTTATATAATTGGGGGCCGAGGAATTCGCCTGTCTTGCCGCTCCTCCTGTCCTCCATGAACTTGCTTCCCGACAGGTCCTTCAGGAAACGCTTTATCTCCGCCAGTTTCTCGTTTATCTGCACCATGTTCGTCACGTCGGAATGGCTGTGCCTGTTGACGACTGCCAGCGAGACGCTCATCAGGTTGACCTTCGTCATCTTGTGCGTCCTGTCCTTCGCGTATATGAAGCCCTGCTTCCTGTCTTCCTGGGTGTAATGGAAAGGTATGATGCGGTCGAATGACAGGATGATGTTATGGCAGACCTCCTTGTACCTGTCCGGAGAGGTAATGAACATGAAATCGTCACCGCCTATATGGCCTATGAAATCCTCGGGATTGCCATGTTTCTTTATCGACGTGTAGAGGACGTACGCGGTCTGCATTATCGCCCTGTCGCCCTTACGGTAGCCGTAAACGTCGTTGAAATACTTGAAGCTGTCTATGTCGAGGTATCCGAAAGTGAAAGAGACGTCCTTCTTCAGCCTCTCTGTCACCGCCTCCTCTATTATCCTTCCTCCGGGCAGGCCTGTCAGCGGGCTCGCGTAAAAACTGTATTGCGACCTCCTTGCCGCCATCTCGACCCTGACCCTGAGGTCGAGCGGGTCCGGCGGTTTTATGAGGTAGTCATCGACGCCCTGCTTAAGGTTCAACAGCTGCGTCCTGAGCTGGCGCTTATTTATGAGGGTTATTACAGGGATGAACGCCGTGACGAAATCGTCCTTGAGCAAACGGCATATCTCGAGATGCGCTTTGCTGGCGGAATGGACATCGACGACTATTACATCCGGGGAGGCCTTCTTTATCGGGGTAATATCATGCAGCGGCGATTCGTGCAGGAAGACCTCATAGCCCCAACCGTCAAGGCAGAAGGTCAACACCTCCCTGAGGCTCTTGTCCGAAGAGATGATCAGTATTTTTTTTATCTTTTCCAAAAGCTATTTTTCCTGCTGTAAGACGTTCAAGAACGCGTCCACAACTTTCGGGTCGAACTGGGTTCCTGAGCTGTTCTTGATTATCTTTATGGCTTCTTCTTTCGGATACGCTTTCCGGTAGGGCCGGTCGGACGTCAGCGCTTCATATACGTCCGAGACCGCGATTATACGGGCGCCGACAGGTATCTGCTCGCCCTTGAGGCCGTTCGAATATCCTTTTCCGTCCCATCTCTCGTGATGGTAATAGATCATCGGCACCACGCCCTGCAGTGACTGGATGGGCCTCAGGATATCTACCGCGATCTGCGGGTGCCTCTTTATCTCATCGTATTCCTTCTTTGTCAGCTTGCCTTTCTTTAAAAGTATCTTCTCGCTGACACCGATCTTGCCGAGGTCGTGCAATATCGACGCCTGGCTTATCTTCTCCACTTCTTCCTTCGGCAGGCCGAGATTGCGCGCCACTTCGGTGGCGTAGTGGACCGTCTTCTCCACATGCTCGCCGGTGTAATGGTCTTTCAATTCTATCGTCTTGGCAAAAGCGAATATCGACTCGACAAGCCCCTGGTTCGCCTGCCTCGTAAGCTTATCGAGCTTCTTCTTCAGCAGCCTGACATCGGTCGTCTTCTCGGGGACCGGGGCAAAATCATCTTTTTCCATGGTCTTCAGGTCCACCGACGAATATACCCTGTTGCCGCCGAGCTCCTTGACTTTGCTCAATATGCGGTCGGCCATATCGATGAGGTCCTGGCCCTTGGATATCTTGTCTTCCGGGTACGACGATACCGCGATGCTGACTTTCAGCTTTATACTGTGTTCCCTGTCGCCGAAGTCGTACAAACTTATTAACTCGAGTATCCTGTCGCCGAGGCCGACGGCATCCGCCCTGTTGGTCGCGGGCGAGAGCACTACGAACTCCTCGCCGCCGAGCCTGACAACTATATCATACTGGCGCACGGCAAGCTTCAGCTGCCTCGCGAACTGTTTCAATATGAGGTCGCCGAACTGGTGTCCGTAAACGTCATTGACCGACTTAAAGTAATCTATGTCGAGCAGTATCGCGGAAAGCGGGTGGGCGTACCTCTTCGCGCGCAGGAACTCCGCCTCTATTACCTCTCCAAGGTACCTGTAGTTATACAGGCCGGTGTGCGGGTCCTTCAGGGCCATCTGCTTGAAGACCTTGTTCGACTTGATAAGCTCGGCATTGAGTTTCTCGAGCTTTTCCCCGGAGAGTTTCTTTTCCGTTATGTCGCGTATCGTCTCGATAGCCCCGACGAATTTCCCGGACTTGTCATAGATGGGCGTGGCCTTCGCCCAGACGTATATGCCTTTATTGTCGTTAAGCATGGGAAGGAATACTTCGGTGAAGAGGACGTCCTCGTCCCTGTGGACATAATCGTATCTTCGTTCCATCTCTTCGTTCTTGTCGAAGATCAGGTCTATGAGGATCGGGCGTTTTTTGCCGTAAAAGGGCTCCGCATACGCATAATCGCCCTTGCCTATCATCTCTTCCTTGCTTACGCCCGTCATCTCTTCGATCGCCTTATTCCAGGCAACGACCTTCTTATCTGCGTCGATGACGAACGTAGCATCCGGCAGGAATTCGATTATATCAAACAACCGCTCTTCTATATTATGATTGTTTTCCATTGGCTGAATTTTCTCGGTTCAATTATGCCATTAAACGGAAACAATGTCAAATCTTTATAGGCCAACGACGGGTTAACGCCCCTTGACCTTAAAACCGGTTGTTTTGCGCAATTCGTTTCCTACGAATAAGTTAACCTTATATTGGCCGGGAGGCAGCTGTCCTACGGGTATAATAGCGGCGGGCTGGGTCGGCACCGAATACTCGGGGTTATCGGAATATTCCGCGTGGACGTCCAGTTCATTACCCTTCAGGGAGACCTTCTTTATTAACACCTTGCTTAATCCCGGAAAGAAACCCCTGAAGACCGTTACGCACAAGTGGTCTTTGACCTCAAAGTATTTCTGCTCCCTCTTCCCTTCGACGATCATCTGTTTGAGCCAGAAGAGCGCGTAAACGGCATCGCCCTTAGTCACGTATACGGCTTCTACGGGATCCTTCAGCGTCTTGACGTCGCCGCCCAGGGCATAGCAGGAATAAGTGACATTCTCAAGCGACAGCGCTTTACCGTCCCCCGCCTCTTCGGCGAACGCTCCGGGCGAGGCTAATAATATTGCCGCGATGGCTACCGCCGAAGTGATCATTTTGAGCATCCGTAATGGCCCACTTTCTTTCCCGTGCTCCAGTATTCGCCCCAGTTATAAGAGAACGGCGCGGCTTTTTCGATATCTATTCTCCCTGACGGACCGAGGGCCGATTCCTCGACATGCACCGCCACTATCTCCGCGATGAACATCTCGTGCGTGCCCAGCATCTTCGAATCCCTGACTTTGCATTCAAGCGCTACCGGGCATTCCCTGATAAGAGGGGCTTTGACCACCTTCGCGGGCTCCGTGTGCAGGCTGGTCAGCTTGAACTTGTCCTCGTTCCGTCCCGAGACCGTTCCGCATACATCGGTCTGCCTCATTATTTCCGTCGTCGGGATATTGACAGTGAACTCCTTCTGTTCCTTAATAAGCCCGTACGAATACCTGCCGGGCCTTATCGAGACGGAAAGCATCGGGGGCTCCGAGCATACGATACCCGCCCAAGCCAGCGTTATCACGTTCGGCTTTCCCTGCTTGTCTACGCATGTGACCAGCACCACCGGAAGCGGGAATAAGGCGGCCTCCGGCTTGCCTGATTTTTTCGCCATTCATCCTCCTCCTAAATATCCATCGAAATGAGGTACGCGAGGTTCCTCTCGATGTCTTCCTTTGAATGGGGTTCCGATGTGATTATCGGCTCCCTTCCCTTCTTGAGGACTTCCCTGATAAGCCCCCTGAAATCAAGGTCGCCTTCTCCGAGCGGAAGGTGGGAATCGAAATCACCTTTATTATCCGAAAGATGGATCTCGCCTATCGACTTATCCGGATACCATTTCAGCGCGTCGAAGGGCGACATCTTTGCGAAAGCGTAATAATGGCCGGGGTCGAAACATGCCTCAAAGTTGGGGCGGCCAATCTCCCGGACGATGCTTACAACGACAGAGGGGTCGTTGTCTATGGAATTCTCCACCGCTATCGTTATGCCGCCATCGGCCGCCATCGCGGCGGCTTTCTCCCATATGGGAAGGCAAAAATTAAGGAATACGTGAGACGAGTCCTTATAGAAGATCGGGTCGAAACCGCTGTGCAGCACTATATGGCCGGCTTTGATATCCCGGCAAAATTTGAAGGCCTGGCTGAAGCGTTTGAGCGTAAGGTCCCTTATCCCCTCATCCCAGCTTCCCGGGTTGAGGTCGAGGAAAGGCCCGTGCACTATCTTCTTCAACCCGCTTTCCCTGAAGACGTTGTTTATCCTGCTTATCTCTTCGGCGCTGTAAGAATCGAGCGCGGAGCCGTCGGCATAGATCTCGCAATTTATGCCCTTATCGGCCACCCACCCGAGGCTGCTCAACAGCATCCTGTACGGCGCGTGAAAATATAAGTTTTCCCTGGTTAGTTTCATCTTCTTGTTGATATTATAGACCATTAGGCGGCGTTTGAGTATAAAAAAAGGCCCGGGGTTCGCGTTACACCCTGGACCGTCACTTTCTCCCACCCTATCGTGGGCTTGCTTGGCAGCTTGACCCACTGTACCAAGTGGGCGCCTGTCCGTCGCCGCGAGCGGCTACGGAACTCCGGCTCCCTATACAGCTTTGATGATCACCGCGCCAAGCCGTCGCACTTATAGGGCAGATATCTTTTTCCTATACAAGTATATCACGGCACGGGCTAAAATCAAGATTACCGGTTATTTTTCTTTTACGACGGTATTATGCAGCGAACCTATGCCTTCTATCCTTACCTCTATGCGGTCTCCCGGCAGCATCGGCCCGATCCCAAACGGCGTCCCGGTGGATATTATGTCCCCGGGCAGCAGCGTCATGATGCTCGAAACGAACGATACGAGCTTTGGGACGGAAAAGATCAGGTTCGACGTGCTTGAGGATTGCTTCTGCTTACCGTTAAGGTACGATTCCACCTTAAGGGCCGACGGATCGACGTCCGTCTCGATATGCGGGCCTATAGGGCAGAACGTATCGAATGACTTGGACCTTGTCCACTGGCTCTCCCTGGATTGTATGTCGCGCGCGGTCACGTCATTCAGGCACGTATATCCCAGGATATATTCGCGCGCGCCGGACTCACCGATATTCCGGCCTTCCTTTTTTATCACGACCGCGAGCTCGGCTTCGAAATCGAGCCGCGTGACGCCGCGCGGATACACGATATCCTGCCCGTCGTATATGATCGAGGAAGGCGGCTTGATGAATATCAGCGGTTCCCCGGGGACGCCGAGGTTGAGTTCCCTGGCATGGTCGGCGTAATTAGTGCCGACGCATATTATCTTCGATGGCCTTATGTCCTCTATGCCTGTCTTCATTTATCCTTCCATCTCTTTTTTTATCGCGTCCATGATGGCCTCCGGCGAGGCGCCGGCCATCGGTTTTCCTATCGATACTTTTACCGGGGACGGCTTCGGGAATACGGCCCCGCGCGGATACGCCTCAAAAGCCCCGGTAATGCCGCACGGTATCACCGGGGCGCCGGTCTTGAGCGCCATCACTGCGGCTCCCTTTCTTCCTTCCCTGAGCTTGCCGTCCGGGCTCCTGGTTCCCTCCGGGAATATCCCGACCACACTACCCTGTTCCAGCAGTTTTACCTCTTTTTCTACCGAGCCGCCTTCCCTTATCATCCCGGTGGACGCAAACAGCCCCTTAAGCCACCAAACGTCATAAACATCTTTCCTGACTATCCAGCTTATCCTCCTCGGGATGGCGACCGCGAGGGCCACCGGGTCAATATAGCTGGAATGGTTCGCGGCAATTATAGCGCCGCCTTCTTTCGGGATATTGCAGAGGCCTGTCGTCTTGAGGCGGAAGAGGATCTTACAGAGGAACCATGCGATCGCGCGCAGGACCCGGTATAACACAAACTTAATTGATTATTACCATCCTCTTTGCAAGGATGGAATTTATGTAGCAGGAGATCTTGTTCTGGTCCTGTTTCTTTATCCTATTGAAGAATATCGCTATATTGCGGCAATTCGAGCCGGGCCCGGGATCCTTTACGGGTTCCGAGCGGACGACAACGCCGTCTATATGGACGGGATGTGCTTTGGATTTCTCTTCTGACGGGAGCAGCAGGACGATCTTGACTTTAGATAATAGCGGGAAATAACCGTCAACCTGGCAGAACACCCCTGAACAGCTGATGTTCTTCGTTACGCTTATGGCATCAAAACCCTCATCCTTTATCTTGAGGGGTATCTTCTCTTCTACACGCGGCTGTCTTCTTCTTTCGGTCTTTGGCCTTTGCATATTCCACTTTTTACTTATTACGGGGCGCTGCGCTCTGACCTATCTGTTGCTCGACCCATTCCTTGTATACGTGGTCGAGTATCCTGTTCCTGTCGAACGGGGACATCTGCGTGAATTTTATGCCCGCACCCGACTCCGTCTTCGCTTCCGACTTCTCGACCCAGACCAGATCGCCCTTCGCGTATACGGGCGCCGCGTCTTCCGGTATCCGCAGTTTTATTTCCAATTCCGTTCCGGGGACTAACTTGCTGTTCACTGAAATCTGCATGCCTTCGCGACTCAGGTTCCTTGTCACCGAGATCCCTTCTACCGGCGCGCCATTCCCGGGAACCATATACTCCACTTCAATGGAGACATCGAAACGCATAAATTTCCTTTTCTCGCTCATCCCCCATCACCCCCTTTTTGTGCTCCTGTACTTATAGTCCTTTCCCTCCTTGTTTTCACCATTATTATCCGCCGCTTAAAATAAAAAGTCAATTATTTTATTTTCAATACTCCAAAAGCTCCTCGATTATGCGCTTAAGCCGCGCCTTGTCCTCGTCCGTGATGCTCGTGAACTCTATGCCGGTATCAAATTGGCTTGATTTCTTCTTAAGGTATTCGCTGCGCCTGACAGACCACGCGACCTTGCCTTCGCAGTTCACCGGTATCGGGTCGTCGGGAAGGAACAGTTCCACTTCGACGGGGGTATGCTTGAGGAGCGCTCTCTCCAGGATCAGGCAGATGCCGCCTGCGGAGATATTTTCGGTCTGGGTGCGGAAGACAAGGCTGGTCTCCTTCTTTTTAACTATGACGACGCACTCAAAAGAGACCCTCACCGACCTTCTGGTATCGATTCCGCTCCAGCCCATTTTAGTCCGCCTTTGGTATTATTATACCTTTTAATGTAAACTTTACAATACTATTTTTTTATTTTGACATTCCAGGCGCCCGATGATAAAATGCCATCGAAAATACGGGATTGCCCTACATATGGAGGCGCCCTCTTTGTACGAAAAATATTACGGCCTAAAAGAAAGACCCTTCAACGTAACCGCAGACCCTAATTTCCTTTTCTTCAGCAGGAAACACCGCGAGGCGTTCGACCACCTCATATACGGCATCAAGGAAAGGCGCGGTTTCCTTGAAATAACCGGCGAGATAGGCACGGGCAAGACCACCCTTTGCAGAGCCCTGATAGGCCAGCTCGACCCTAACACTAAGACCGCCTTCATATTGAACTCCAACCTTCCGGAAACGCAGCTGCTCTTCGCGATCGTCACCGATTTCGGGCTCAACGCGAAGCCGAAGACCAAAATCAGCCTGCTTACCGAGCTCAATAAGTTCCTGATAGAGCAGCTCAAGGCAGGTTCGAATGTGGTCCTGATAATAGACGAGGCACAGAATCTCAGGTCGGCCCAGTTGGAGCAGGTAAGGATGCTGTCTAACCTCGAGACCGACAAGGACAAGCTTATCCAGATAGTGCTGGTCGGCCAGCCGGAACTGCGCGACAAGCTGAATTCCCCTGAACTCGAGCAGTTGAGGCAAAGGATCTCCGTGAGGTACCATATCCTCCCCCTCGACAAGGCCGAGATAAGCGATTATATAACGCACAGGATGCGCGTGGCGGGCTCCGACGGCTCGGTGGCCTTCAGCCCGGACGCGATAAGCGAGATATTCGAATATTCCGGAGGCGTCCCGAGGCTGATAAACCTTGTCTGCGACAGGGCGCTGCTTCTCGGGTTCACGATGGAGACAAAGGAGATAACACTCGATATGATAAAAAGGTCTGTTGAAGAGATAGAAGGGTTCGTGAGGATATGAGCATAATAATGGAAGCGTTGAAAAAAGCGTCCGACAGGCCGGCGACTGAGGCAGGACGCTCGGCCGCGGTTGCGGCCAGTGCCGAGATGCGCGTGGTCGCCTCTCCGGAGCCGCATGAACTGCGGTTCTCGAAATCGTTCCTCATGATGTTCTCCACGATAATGGTGATAGCCGCCGTGGCATATTTCACCGGGATGCCCAATCACGGCCCGGCAACGTCAATCGATACCGCCCCCAAGGCGGAGGGTTATTCGGCGGCTTCAGCGCCGTCGGCCCCCGCAAAACAGGAACCCGAGCCCACTCCCGTAAGCAACCTGCTTACGAAACTGTCAAATCCGCGCCTGACGCTCAACGGGATCGTCTACGGTATAGGCAAACCGGCCGCTATAATCGAGAACAAGATAGTCGAGGAAGGCGGTTCGATCAGGGGAATGCGGGTAGTCAAGATACACGCCGATAAAGTGGATATGGTAGACCAGGCGACCGGGCAGCCCTTTGAGCTGAAGGTAGATTAGGGCTTCTTACGTACCGTTTTCTTCGCGGGTTTCTTGGAGGGAACGATCTTCTTGGCGGCCGCTTCTTTCTTCACGGGTTCAACGGACTTTTCGATAGATGCCTTCGACCCTCCGGAATGTCCCATCTTTGATACAAGGAACTTCGCCGTATACACAATTCCTCCGGCGAACGCCAAAAGCACTACTATAGAACCTATTATCACGAGCTGCCTCGTCTTCAACAGCGGAGGCCTGAACCAGATGTCGGGCTTGTCGAGCGACTCCTTCTCTTTCTTGAGCCTGTTCACCTCGCCCTGCAGGCGTTTGAATTCCGATTTCAACGAATCCAGCTCGGCGCCGACTTCTTTCCTGGCCTTCTGGTCGACCTTCTCCAGTATCGGGGATTCCTTGCCTTCCCTGACGATAAAAGAGGAATCCATCACCTCTACCCTGTCCTCAGCCTTAAGGTAATCCCCGTAAAGCTGCTTCTGGATATCCTTCTCGGAAAGGTTCTTGAGGTTTTTTTCCTTGTCTGGCTTTATCCCGAACAAAACGGCTCCTTAAAGCTCCAGCGAAAACCTTATTATATTTATACCGCCGAGCTCAAGTTTTTCTTTCTCGTTAAAACCCCTGCTCCTGCACAGGTCTATCGCGCTGGTCATCGCGTTTGCGGCATGGAAGACGGCTTCATGATAACCTTTCTCCCTGCAGAAATCTATCGCGCGGTCCAGCAGCAGCCCGCCGTATCCCTTTTTCCGCAACTGCTTCGCGACGAACAGCCTCCGTATTATCGCGATCTTGTGCGTCTCTTCCTTCACGCCGGCGGTCCCGCCTATGACGCCCTTATCCACGAGGACAAAGAACGCCTCTCTCTTCCCGCCGTAGATGCTGTCTATGGAATCGAGGTCGCAATACTCGTAGGCCTTCTTTCCGAACGAAAACTCCGCGTCCAGTATATTCGATACGAGGTCCTTGACCTGCCCACGGTCTCCTGTCTTATATGGCCTTATCTGCATGCAGTGATTTTACTTCCCTTCATTGCTTTTGTCAAGCAGGCCTTCGTCATACAACGCATTGTATGCCGCGTCCTGTTCGGCTGATTTCTTATTCTTGCCTTCGCCCGTACCCCTGACGGCCCCGCCGAATGACACCGCGACTTCAAAACACTTAAGGTGGTCGGGGCCTTCCTCCGACACCACCGTATACCTCGGGGTCGCCTTGTATGTCTTTGACGTATATTCCTGCAGTACGGATTTGTAATCCTTCTGCGCGCCGCCCTTTTTCACTTTCTTTATTTCCGCCCTGAACTGCGACGCGATGAATCTCTCTGCTTTCCCTGCCCCGCCGTCTATATATATCGCGCCTATAACGGCCTCATAAGCGCAGACGAGGTTCCTCGATTGTTCCGCGCCTCCGCTTGCCGCTTCGCCCTTCCCGAAAAGTACATACTTGCCTATACTGAGTTTCCTCGCGAGCGACTCCAGCATCTGCCTGTTGACGAGCAGCGACCTTATCCTGGTCATCTCCCCCTCCTGGCAGTCGGGGAACTTCCTGTATATATGGGCGCTTATCGCGAGGCCGAGCACCGCGTCTCCGAGGAACTCAAGCCTTTCGTTGTCCATTATCCTGCCCTTGGGGTGCTCGTAGGCATACGACCGGTGCGTCAGGGCCTGGCCGAGCAGCGCCTTGCTCCTGAACGTGTATTTGAGCGCCTTCTGGAACCTAGCTAATTGTGACTGCCGTGATCTGTCTTTCATGAGAGGACTAATCCGAAAGCCTTTCGATCTCCCTGCGGATGATTGATTCGGGGACCTTCTCCCTGACCGTTACCTTTCCTATGCGTACCGGCAGGACGAACCTGTTGACCCCGTGGATGAATTTCTTGTCGTGGGCGAGTGCCCCCATTATCCTGGACACTTTCGTCTTCCTGAGTTTTACCGGAAGCCCGAGTATGCTGATAAGCGACTCTATCCTTCCCGCCTCTCCGGCCCTGAGTAACCCAAGCCTGTCAGCTATTCTCGCGGCCGCTATCATGCCGAGAGATACCGCCTCTCCGTGAGTATAGGCGCCGGAATAATCCCAGGCGGCTTCTATTGCGTGGCCTATCGTGTGCCCGTAATTCAGCACGGTCCTAAGCGACTTCTTCTCCTTCTCGTCCCTTGAAACTATACCGGCTTTTATCGAGGCGCACCGCTTAACGATATAGGCCAGCATCGCGGGATCGCGCTCCATTACCTTCGCGCGGCCTTTTTCAAGTTTCGCGAACATCCTGCTGTCGCCGATCACCGCGTACTTTATGACCTCTGCAAGGCCGGAAGCAAAATCGCGGCGTGATAACTTCGCGAGGAAGGATGTGTCGATGAATACAGCCCTGGGCTGGTAGAAAGCGCCGACCAGGTTCTTTCCGTCGGGCAGGTCTACTGCGACCTTGCCTCCTATCGAGGAGTCCACCTGCGCGAGGAGCGTGGTAGGGACCTGGATGTACGGTATCCCCCTCTTGTACGCGGAAGCGGCAAAACCTGCCAGGTCACCGACTACCCCTCCTCCCAGCGCTACGACGAACAGCCTTTTGCCTTTTCCGTCGGCCGCCGAGAGCGAGGCCAGAAGCTTGGCCGCCTCTGACATGGACTTGGCTTTTTCGGAATCGGGCACGACCATGAACTTCGCGCCGTATCCCGCTTTTTCGAGCATGCCTTTTACGGCCTTCCCGAAGAGCGCCTTCACCTTGGGATTCGTCACTATCGCGGCGTCCGAACCGAGCTTCATCCCGGCCAATTCGCCGGAAAATGCGGACAACGAACCCCCGACAAGGATCTTGTAACTGCGGTCGCCTAAACGGACCATTATGGGATCCATGATTCACCCTGGGGTTAAAGTTTTACTACGTTCGAGGCCTGGTCTCCCTTGTCGGTGCGCGCTATCTGGAACTGCACCTTCTGCCCTTCCGAAAGGGTCTTGTATCCCTCCCCGGTAATAGCGGTATGATGCACGAATACGTCCTTGCCGCCGTTATCGGGCGTTATGAAACCGTAGCCCTTCTGGTTCGAGAACCATTTTACTACGCCTGTCAGCTCATCAGCCATTGATGCTCACCCCCTTCCGTATTGAAGTTTAAAACCCTATTATCCTTGCAAGTATATTTATCAGCGGGTCGACGAACCAGTAAAGCAACCCGTACCATAACAGCACGAACAATATGACAAAACCGTACGGCTCTATCTTGATGTATCTCATCGCGATATTCGGAGGCAGAAGCCCGAAGAGTATCCTCGACCCGTCCAGCGGAGGTATCGGTATCAGGTTGAATGCCGCGAGCACCAGGTTGAATTTCACGGAGAGTATCAGGATATCGCTCAGCACGGGGACGTACGTAAAAGGAAAAAGCCTTATCAGCGCGCCGGTCACGAACGCAACGATTATGTTCGAAAGCGGCCCCGCCGCGCCGACCCATATAATATCCTTTTTGGGGTTCCGCAGCGCCATAAAATTGATTGGCACCGGCTTGGCCCATCCGAATATCACGCGCGATTGCATGAACAGAAGCGCTATGGGGAACAGGATCGTTCCTATGGGATCGATATGGTTGACCGGGTTCAGGGTAAGCCTGCCCGACAATTTCGCGGTAGGGTCGCCGAGCTTATAGGCCACCCAGCCGTGCGATACCTCGTGGATCATTATTGCGAAGATAAATACCGCGATAGAGATTACGTACTCGTATATTTGGGAATTGGTCATGATACGGGGCTGCCTGTCGTTATTTCCCTGTCGGGGGCCAATACTGCAAGTGAGGACGCGTCCTTTGTCGCGAGAAGCATGCCGTTCGAGGCCACGCCGCGTATGACGGCCGGCTCGAGGTTATCTATTATGACAACCTGTTTCCCGACCAGCTCTTCCGGCTTGTAATGCATCTTAATGCCGGCGACTATCACCTTCTCCGCCACGCCTGTCGTCACGGTCAGCACATAAAGCTTGTCGGCGTTTGGATGGTCCTCCACCTTCAGGACCTTCGCTATTTTGAGCTGCAGTTTCTTAAAATCTTCGAATTTAACGTATTCCATCGTCATTCTATTATCTGTATCGCATCGGCCTCATAAAGCACCTTGCCCTTGACCTCTTTCTTGACACCCCAGATATTCACCGGAAGGTTCACGTACTTCCCCAGGTCATCCTTAGGGCTCGTGACATAACCGAGCTGCTTTCCGTCCTTCATGAGTTTATATTTGCTGAGGCGGCCGGATATCTTCCCGACATTCGACAATATGCCGCTCGCCAGGGGCGCCTCTCCGGGCCGCGGGGAGGATATGTTCTTTATCTTCGCGTCGTACTCTTGTTTCGCCTTCAGGTGTTCTATCTCCGCGATCTTGAGCTTTACCTCCTCGGTTTTCATTGCCGCCTGCTTCCCCTCCGGGGAATCCTTATAGGCCGCCGCGAATTTCCCGTATTCGTCGAGTATCCATTTAAGCTCGATCTCGCGCATCGGCTTCTTCAGCTCGTTCCTGTAAGCATTATCTATGACGTAAAGTTTCTCCTGGAGCGATATGTCCTTCTTAACCCGGGCCTCTTCGCCCTTACCGATATATTTCGCATAAACCCACCCGTACGAGCCCTTTGGCGCCTCTATCTCATACCAGTCCAAGTACTGTTTCAGGACCTTTACGGAAGCTCCCTTCCCGAGGCGTCCTATGACCGAAGACGATTTGGTCGCCGCGCTCCTTACCAGCGCATTATCTTCCGTCACCGTGCCTATGCCTTCCTTGAGCGACACGTTCGACTTGTTCACGTAGACGAGCGCCCTTGGCGGGAGGCCTATCTTATACCAGTCGCCTTTCCTGTCGGCGACGCTGACGTTTTCGCCTTTCGAAAGCTGGCACAGGACTTCCGATGAAGTGTTGCCGGAAGCGCGGACGTTGACCCTGTCCGCGGAGACCGTCTCAGGACGGGATTCGGGCATCGCAAAAGAAAAAGCCAGGCATATCGCTGTGATAACGAACTGCCTGGCATAGATCACGGTTTTCATGCTTACTTCGCTTTCGCTTGTTCCTTCTTTGCGGGCGCTGCCGCTGCCTTTGCTGCAGGTGCTGCTCCCGGCGCTGCCGCTCCGGGCGCTGCCTCTGCGCCTTCCGCCGCTACCTTGGCTTCGGACTTCTCCTTCTTTACCTTTATCTTCAGCGACTTGACCTTCGGTAGGCCGAAAACGGAGTCCTTCTCGCCCCATTTATCCTTATCGGAAAGCATCTTTATGCGCTCGAAACGCTTGAATACTGACCTATGCCCCCTGCCTTTTGAAGGGCGCAGACTCGGGTGGATCGACATCTCTTCTCTCCTTTTATTAACGTTTTCTGATTATACAGCCTTTATACTTCTTCTGCATCTCGGCAAACGTCTTTTTCGCCGCATCCTTGCTCTCAAATGAACCGACGCACAAAATATAATATGCGCCTTTCTTTATAACCTCTGACGTATATCCCCGGGCTTTAAGGCGCGCAAGCTCCTTGTCCGCCATATCCCTGGCCTTATACGACGCGACCTGTATTGTATACGGCTTCGCCGCGGCCGGTTTAGGCGCCTCAGCCACCTGCTGGACTGCCACCGGTTCGACCGGTACCGCGACTATCGGCTCCGGCGGCTCGACGGGGATCGCGGGCGCTGCCGCCTGCGCTTCAACGGGTGCGCTTACGTCCGTCCCGGAAAGGCTCCTGCCCCTCTCGACCCCGAGCGCAAATATGATAGCCCCCAACATAAGAAGCCCCATAAGCACGACCGCGAGGACCTCGTAGGGGACCGAAATATTCAACCGGTGCTGGGGAAATAGCGGCTTATTGAACTTATTCAATACGCCGAAGAGCTTTCCCCTTGTTTTCTTGACGACTATAAACTCGTCGAAAAGTTCTTGCTGTTGCTTTTGGGTGTTAACAGGCGGCATTATCGACTCCGAGAAGTAATAATATTACCATAACCGGCGCGCTTTTGCAATCACTTTTTAGGGTCCTGCTCGCCCGGTTTTATCTCGAGTTTCAGGCCTCCTGTCGAGAAATAAACGCTTGACGGCTTTTTCGGGTCGCCCTTCAACGACAGCTTTATGGTATACCAGCCGTCGCCGTCATCATCCGTAAGCAGGCCTTTCTGCGCTTCCGCGCTCTCATCCACCACTTTCCTGCTTATATAAAATACCAGCTCGTAATCTACCTTGCTCTCCTTGAGCCTCGCGAGGTTCCCCGAGAACCTGAAATCCTGCCCTGAGCCGTCAAGGTCGGTGATGAAGAGCTCGCCGTCCTCTGCCCTTATCTTGCATGTTATCCTGTCGAATTTGAACGACGGCTGCGCCGGCACGCCGAACGGCTTCAATACCTTGTTCAGCGAAGCGCCGAGCCCCGATTTTACGGCGATGTTCTGGAAATCACAGTTCAGCACGAATTGCGCCTTGAACAGTTTTCCGGGCTCAAGCCGCAGGTATGCCCTTTCCGAAGTGAGCGCGAGGCCCGTCTTATCCATCGCCTTAATGTCGGTCACACGCAGCTGCGCCGGCGGCTTCGCCTTCACGCTGCCGAATACGATATCCATCTCGAGCGCTTTCTCGAGCTTATAGGTTATGAAATCCTTGAGCAGGTACGATGTCAGCGGGGAATACACGATGACGGCCAGCGCCGCTATGGCGAGCACAATATAAATTATCCGGTTTCTCATTTTTCTCTCTCGTAAGGGTTGAAGAGCCTGATATATTCGTCAAGGGCGTACCTGTCGGTCATGCCCGCGATATAATCGCATACCGCCCTGTGCGTCCCCTCAGCCTCGATCCTGTTCTTATACGAAGGCGGCAGCTGCTCGGTGTTCGAAATATACACGTTAAAGAGTTCCCGCACGAACCTGCGGGACTTATCCGCCATCTTGACGACCCTGTGGTTCATGTACAGGTTATCATAAAGGAACTGCTTGAGCGGTTTCCTTTTTTCAAGCAGGCCGGCGGAAAATGTTATGGTCCTTTCCTTGTGCAACCTGGCATCTTCGGATGACCGTATCCCGAGGGCTTCGATCCTCTTCTCGGATTCCGTTACGAGGTCGGTGACCTCGGTATTTATCAGCGAGCGGATTATCTGGTACCTTCTTATCTGCCCCTTTATACCCGGGTTCGCTTCGGCCAGCGCGCCGTCGGCGTCCTTCCATAGCGGTATGGACCGCAAGTCGTCCTCGCTGATAAGGCCCGATGCGAGGCCGTCGTCGAGGTCATGGTTGTCGTAAGCTATCTCGTCGGAGAGGTCGACTATCTGGGCCTCGAGGGCGGGAGATTTTTCGGGGTCGAGCTGAGCCAGCCGGTTTGACCTGTCGTAAGGGGTTGAATGCTTATTGATGCCCTCCCTCACTTCCCAGGTGAGGTTAAGCCCGCCAAACGAAGGGTATCTCTCTTCGAGAAGGTCCACTACCCTCAGCCCCTGGATGTTATGGTCGAAACCGCCGTGGCCCTTCATGAGCTCGTGCAGTTCCTGCTCTCCGGTGTGCCCGAAAGGGGGATGGCCGATATCATGGGCGAGCGCGATCGCTTCCGTCAGGTCGGCGTTGAGCCCGAGCGTCCGCGCGATCGAAACCGCTATCTGCGTCACCTCGAGCGTATGCGTAAGGCGGGTGCGGTAGTAGTCGCCCTCATGGTTGACGAATACCTGCGTCTTATATTCGAGACGCCTGAACGCGGTGGAATGGATGACCCTGTCCCTGTCCCTCTGGTAACAGGTCCTGTAGGGATGTTCTTCTTCCTTGTGGATCCTGCCCTTCGAATCGCGAGACTTCATCGCGTACGGCGCGAAGGTCCTGAACTCTATGTCCTCTATTTCTTTGCGCGTGAGCATTTAATGAGCTTTGCGTAAAGGGCGTCGAGCGATTGTGATATGACCTTTGATCCCGTGAAGACCGGCATGAAGTTTACGTCGCCGTTCCACCTCGGGACGATATGTATATGCACGTGGCCCCTGACCCCCGCGCCGGCGGACCTGCCTATGTTGACGCCTATATTGAACCCGTCGGGCTTCAGGGCCTTCTCAAGCATCTTCTGCGTCCTGTTGAGGAGTTTGCACATGTCAAGCAGCTCTTCGTCCGTAAGCTTTGTGAGGTCGCTGACATGCCTGTAAGGGACGACCATCAGGTGGCCGTTATTATAAGGAAATATATTCAGGACGGAGAACGAATGCTTGCTCCTCCTGATGATGCGCGCGGCCTTGTCGCCGCCGGCCTTCAGCTTCGAGCAGAATATGCAGCCCTTCATGGAGCCGACCTTCGATATGTACTGCGTCCTCCACGGGGCCCAAAGCCTGTCCATAAGCCGTCTCCTTTTAAAGCTTGACTATCTCCGCCTCTATCTTGCGGGACACCTTAATTATGCCGTATGAATTGAATTTTGCAAATATCTTGTCCGTCGGGCTCCCGGGATTAAGGTATATGACGCCGTCGCGGGTCTCGTTGACCGCGTGGTGGGAATGGCCGAAGACAATGCAGTCCACCTTATCCTTCCTGAACTCCTCGCGGACCTTCTCGATAAGCCCGTCCGGCGGCCCGGAACCGTGCGTAAGCCCTATCCTGAAGCCCTTTACCTCGACGATCTCCTTCGGCTTAAGCTCCGAGGAGATCCCGGTGGCGTCCATGTTGCCGCATACCGCGACGGTCTTTTTTATCTTCTTCAGTTTTTCGAGGACGCGCGGTTCGGTGATATCGCCCGCGTGCAGGATCAGGTCGCACTTCCCTGCTTCCTGGTAGACCGCTTTCGGGATGTCCCTTGCCATCCTCGGCACATGCGTATCGGACAGGACGAGTATCCTCATGAGGCGTTCTCCGAATCCATAAGGCCCTCGCAGGCCGCGGCGTCATCACCATGCTCTACCGGCAGTACGATCCTGTGCCGGCCCGCGATGTCCATGAGGATATTCAGTTCCGCCGGCCCCCATATGAGGCATTTCGCGTCCTTCGCGATAAGTTTCGCGTTTGCGCCGATATCGGCGGCCGTGATTATTATCCTGCGCTTCAGGCCGTCCTTGTATTTCCTGCAATGGTTTATGTAATCGATTATATGGTTATCCCTGAGGCCCCTGTAGCTGAACAGCAGGACCCATATCGAATCCGCGCCGGAAAGTTTTATGTATGAGATGCCGTCCGTCTTCGAGCGTTCGAGCTCGCATGACTTGAAATGGGGCATCTTCAGGCTCTTGCCGGACAGCTCGACGAGCTCTCCCCTGAACGACATAAAAAGCTCTCCCGTTATCCTGGCCCTCTCCCCGCTGTTCTCCGAGACGTACGAGTCGATGAACCCGGAGACCGATTCCCTGAACCTCGATATCTTCGGCTCATAACCGCTGTCGAACAGGTATTCCTTGCTGTGGTAGACGTTCTTGAGCCAGAACTCGAATACCTTGTCCCTAATCAGGTAGCATACCCCGTGCTTCGAGACCTTCCCGGAATCTATGAGCTTCTCGAGCAACGCGGCCGCTTCAGGCTTCTTTACGCGGGATGTTGACACAATTTCGGCGAGCTTCTTCGCGCCGGCCGACAACGCCAGCAGCACGGGCGTCATCCGCCTGTCCATCCCTTCGAACTCTGTCAGCACGACCGAGAAATGCTGGTTCAATATGCCTTTGGAATCGAAGAGGGTTTCGGTGAAAGTATTTACCAGTTCGTCCTTATGGCGGCATTGCGGCAGGCGGCCCGTGCGTTTTTCCATGTCCACGAGGACGGCGTCAAGGTAGAACGGATGTCCGTCCGTGAACGAGGCGATGAATTCGCGCAATTCCGGGGGAAGGTCGCCGCATGTCAGCCTCGAATCGATGAATCCGCAGGCCTCTTTCACGCCGAACGTGCCGAGCTCGCATACCTCGAAATTCCCGAAGAGCAGCGACAGTTTCTCCGACAATATCTCCCTTGCCTGTTTGATGCGCGATGAAGCCACGATATACATAGTGTCCTTCTGCACCATTATGGATTTCCCGAGCTCCGCGAAAACGTCCTCTATGCCGAACCCGCCGAGCCTGTCGAACTCGTCTATTATCACGACCGGCTTGAGCCCGGTCTCAGCGAATGCTATGGCCGGAAGCTCGAGGGCGGCGCGGAACGCCTTCGCGCCCTTTCCGGACTTCAGCAGCGTTTCGACGGCCTTTGACGCCTTTAATGTCCTGGGTATGCCTTCGGTCCGGTCGAGATAGCGGTAGATCAGGGTCGATGAGAATTTTTCCGCGAATGCCGGCAATCCCTTGTCCTTTACTTCGATATAGACCGGGACAAGGTCCTTATGGACGGGCAGCGAAATGAAGCGGTATAACAGGGAGGTCTTGCCGCAATATGACGGCCCTATAACGGCAACGTTCTGGCGGTAGCCCGAACGCAGGCCCTCCGCCCTCTTCTCGAGCAGGGCGAGTATATCGCTCCTGCCGTAAAAGTTGCTTCCTATCGCGGGATCAAGTAACATCGGTAAAGATCCTTAATATTACGGTAAATAGTGCACGGGATTCTGCGGCTTATGCTTCTTCCTTATCTCGAAATGCAGGTATGGCGCGCTGCCCCTTCCGCCCGAACCCACTCTTGCTATCGCTTGTGATCTTTTTACATCCTGCCCGGTCTTTACGAGGATCTCGGAATTATGCGAATACACCGTTTGCATCCCGTCGCCGTGGTCGATTATGACGGTCTTCCCGAAACCCTTTACCTTCTCCTCGCAGAAGATGACCCTGCCGCTCCTGGATGCGACGACATCCGAACCCTCTCTGGCGCCGATATCTATCCCTTTGTTGGGGGTAAGGCCCTTCCTTTCGCCGAATTTGGCGACTACGCGGCCTTTCACCGGCCAGATGAACTCTTCGTTTACGGATTGGACGGGCGCCTGCCGCGGGGGTTCTGCGGGCTTTCTCACGGCCTTCCCGGGTATTATGATCACCTGACCGGCGTTTATCTCCGCCGCGTCGGAAAGACCGTTCGCCTCAACTATGCTTTCGAGTTCTACGCCGTAATTCCTGGAGATGCGCCAGAGGGTCTCTCCTTTGGCCACTTTATGATAGACCCCTTCGCAGGCCTTTGGGGGGAGGTTATCCGCCTTGGGAGGCTTTACCGCCGGGGCGCTCGCGCATCCCGCGACTAATACGGCAAGGAATAATGCCGAAACGGCCTTTTTATAAGACATCTTTATAAAATGGAGCGGGTGACGGGACTCGAACCCGCGATATTCAGCTTGGGAAGCTGACGTTCTACCAACTGAACTACACCCGCAAGATCCCGTGATCCCTAACCGGAGATATGCATAAGCCTTCTGAACTTCGCATACCTTCCGCTGATATCTTTTTTGCCCAATCGCAACAGCCTGTTGACGCTGAAATCTTCTACCGTATACGAGGCAAGTATCGTCCCGAAAGCGCAGGCCTTCCTGAGCTCCGCTTCGTTGACGCGCTTCGCCCTGCTCACATAACCCATGAACCCTCCCGCGAAAGTATCGCCCGCTCCGGTCGGATCGAACGGGTCTTCCAGGATATATGCGGGATAAGAAAAGACGAATTTTTTAGAGACACAAAGAACGCCGTGCTCACCTTTCTTTATTATAGCAATTTTCGGCCCGCAAGAAAATATATATCTTGCCGCCTTCAGCAGGTTATGCTCTCCCGAGAATTCCCTGGCTTCCCTGTCGTTACAGAAGAATATGTCAACGTGTTCCAGCAGGCGCTTCAACTGCTTAGGTTTGCTCTCTATCCAGTAGTTCATCGTGTCGCATGCGATCAGCCGCGGGCTGTCGATCTGTTTCAGCACATCGAGCTGAAGCGACGGGTCGATATTCGCGAGGAAGACGTTCTCCGAATCGCGGTACGCGGCGGGGATCTCCGGTTTGAAATCCGCGAATACGTTCAGGTGCGTGTATATCGTGTGCGCCGTATTGAGGTCGTAGTCGTATTCGCCCTTCCACCTGAAGGTCTTCCCGCCGTCGATCTTCAGGCCCTGCGTATCGACGCCCCTTTTACCGAGCAGTTTGATATATTTCGCGGGAAAATCCGCCCCTACAACGCCGACGAGCCGGGCCTTATTGAAGAACGTGGCCGCGCAGGAGAAATATACGGCCGACCCCCCGAGGGCGTCCTCCGCTTTCCCGAACGGGGTCTTTACCGAATCCAGTGCTATAGAACCGACCACTAATAGCGACATTATTTCAGGCACTCCTCCGATATTTTCATTGAGCAGAATTGCCCGCACATCGTGCACGCGTCCTTGAGGGACGAACCGCTGCTTTTCCTGTACTCCCTTGACATCTTCGGGTCTATCGAAAGTTCGAACTGCCTCTTCCAGTCCCTCTTCTTGCGCGCTTTCGACATCTCGATATCCCAGTCGATCGCGCCCTTTACGCCCTTGGCTATATCGGCCGCGTGCGCCGCGATACGCGCGGCTATGATACCCGTCTTCACGTCGGACGCGGAAGGCAGGCCGAGGTGTTCGGAAGGAGTGACATAGCATATGAAATCCGCGCCGCTTGCGCCGGCTATCGCTCCGCCTATTGCTGATGTAATATGGTCATATCCCGGCGCAATATCCGTCACGAGCGGGCCGAGGACATAGAACGGCGCGCCGTCGCATATTTTCTTCTCGAGCAGGATATTCGGTTTTACCTGGTCGAGCGGCACGTGCCCGGGCCCTTCTATCATGACCTGCACGCCGCGCTTGTGCGCGCGCTTCGCCAGTTCGCCGAGGGTTATCAGTTCCTGCACCTGCGCCCTGTCGGTCGCGTCCGCGAGGCATCCCGGCCTCATTCCGTCGCCAAGGCTCAGCGTGACATCATATTCCAGGGCGATATCAAGCACCCTGTCGAAATCCTCGTAGAGAGGGTTCTCACGCCCGTTGCGCGACATCCATGCCGCAAGGATCGCGCCGCCGCGGCTCACTATTCCCGTTACCCTTCCCTCGTCCTTCAGCCGCTTCACGGCTTCTTTGGTCACGCCGCAGTGCACGGTGAAGAAATCCACCCCTTCCGCGGCCTGTTCCTCGAGCACGGAGAATATGTCTTCGCTCGACATGGCCGATATCGGCCTGCCCGAACGGGATGTCTTTACGACCGCCTCATAAACCGGCACGGTCCCTACCGGCAGGGACGAATGTTTCAGTATCTGCCCGCGTATCTTCCTGAGATCGCCGCCGGTCGACAAGTCCATTACCGCGTCGGCGCCGTTCTCTTCGCAAACTTTAAGCTTCTTCAGCTCGGACTGGAGCCCCGAAAGGTCCGAGGATGTGCCGATATTCGCGTTCACCTTCGTCCTGAGGCCCTCGCCTATGCCGCATAGCTTCCTTCCCTTCCTGGCCGCGCGGTTACACGGGATCACTACCTTCCCTTCGGCGATCTTGCGGGCCAACGACCTCGGATCGATGCGTTCGGCCTTCGCGACCTGCCGCATCTCCGTCGTTATCTTCCCTGCCCTTGCGCATTCAAGTTGAGTCATATATTATTAAGTCTTTCCTTAAGTGACTTTGCGGCGTTCCTCACGTCGCTTGCGCCGCACACCGCCCTCACCACGGCGATCCTGCGGGCGCCGGCATCGAGCACCTGCCCTATATTGCCGGCATCTATCCCTCCGATAGCAACAAAAGGTATCCTTACCGCTTTGTTTACTTCGCGCACCAGCCCTGTCCCGACCGGGATGTAATCCGGTTTGGTCGGTGTGGCAAAGACCGGGCCCACCCCGATGTAATCTGCGCCGGCCTTCTCGGCGGCCAACGCCTGCTCGAGGGAATGCGTCGAAACGCCGATGACCTTGTCCCTGCCGATTATAGCCCGCGCTTCTTCCGGCGGCAGGTCGTCCTGCCCCAAATGCACGCCGTCGGCGCCCGTCGCGGCCGCTATATCAGGCCTGTCGTTTATAATGAACAACGCGCCTGTGCCGGCCATCGCTTTCCGTATAGCCCGGCCGAGCGTTACTATCTCCCGGGCCGGCATGTCCTTCTCGCGCAACTGTATGATATCCGCGCCGCCCTCGACGGCCTCCGACGCCACTTCCGCGAGGCCGCGCCCGTCAGCGGACTTGCTGTCTATGATCACGTAAAGCTTAAAATCCTTCACCGCTAAAACCTCGAAACGAGCTTCTTCTCGGCGGTATACGCCCTGAACCTGAGCCTTTTGAACCTGTCGGATATCTTTTTGTCTATGAGCTTCGAGAATTCCTCAAGGACACGCAGGGATTCTTTCACGCGTTCCATGTTAGCCGCGGACATGTCTTTCCATCCCGCGTGTATTTTCTCTATCTTCTGTTTTCCGCTGCCGACATCCCTCCCGGGATCGCGGGTGCAGACGATACCGCGCAGCGTCGCGGGATACAACTTTATGCAGTCCGATATTCCGTGGCGGATGGACTTGAACTCTTTTGTGAGGCCCCGGTCATCAAGCACGAACCTCGCTATCTCTTCGCATACCCTCAGGCCTTCCCTCGACCTATTGAGGTTCGCATCGATGATCCTGTAAAGCTTTTCTTTCATCTGGAGGTTCTTTTTATCCTGCGGATAATATCCGAAGTGGACCTGCCCTTCACGAGCGGGACGGTGACCGTCCTTCCGCCGTAGGACTTGACGAAATCCGCGCCTACTATGCTGCCGGTTTTCCAGTCGGCGCCCTTGACGAGGATGTCCGGCTTTACGGCCCTGATCACCTTGATGGGGGTATCTTCCCCGAAGACCGTCACGTAATCTACGCATCCGAGTGAAGAGACGACTGCCGCCCTGTCCTTCTGGCTGACCACCGGCCTCGACGGGCCTTTTATCCTCCTGACGGAAGAGTCGCTGTTGAGCCCGAGCACCAGTATGTCGCCGAGGGCTTTCGCCTTCCGCAGGTATTTCACGTGCCCGGCGTGCAATATATCGAAACAGCCGTTCGTGAACACTATGCGTTCCTTCCTTGACCTCAGCCGCGCGCAGATGGCCTTCAAGGCGGAAAACGGGACTATCTTCTTATCATATTTATCGGTCATATGGCAGCCCGGTAAAGCCTAAAATAACGCTTCCTCTACCAGCTGGCAGAGGATGTGCGCAATGGTGACGTGCGACTCCTGGATCCTTGGAGTGGATCTTGAAGGGACTACTATCGATATCTTTGCCGTCTTTGCAAGCCCGCCCCCGTCGCCTCCGGTAAGGGCTATCGTATCGAGCCCCTTATCGTTCGCGAGCGCGACCGCCTTGATGACGTTCGGCGCTTTTCCGCTCGTCGATATGCCTATCGCCACGTCGTTCTTCGCGGCTATGGCATCGAGCTGGCGGGAGAAGACCTCCTCGTATGAATAGTCGTTAGCTATGGCGGTCATCACGGATGTATTGACCGTCAGGGCTACGGCCGGGAGCCCTTTGCGTTCCTTCATGAACCTTCCGACGATCTCGGCCGCGATATGCTGGCTGTCGGCCGCGCTCCCGCCGTTGCCGAAGACGATCACCTTGCCTCCGGACCTGAGCGCCTTTATCATCGACTCCGCGGATTTCTGTATATTATCAAGCTGCGGCCCTGCGTTCATCAGGGATGACTTTACGGATATGCTCTCCTGTATTATCCCTTCGATCTTTTTCTTCATATTACCGCCTTTTAGCCGAAGAACACCTTCGCGATATTATAGAAATCCATATCGACCGTCTTCAGGGTGCCGACTGCCTTCTCGATCGGGACCGCCTCTATATTGACGCCTTTCAAGCTGACCATATACCCGAACTTGCCCTGCTTCACGAGCTCCACGGCCTTTACGCCGAACCTTGTGCCGAGCACCCTGTCGAACGCCGTCGGCGAACCGCCGCGCTGTATATGGCCGAGAACGGTGACCCTCGTCTCGAAACCGGTCTTCTTCTCGATCAGCTCCCCGAGTACCTGTCCGATGCCTCCGAGCCTTACATGGCCGAAATCGTCGAGCTTCTCTTCCTGAAGGACCTCGGAGTTCTCGTCAAATTTCGCGCCTTCGGCCACCACGATTATCGAAAAGTTCTTGCCCTGCGCGTGGCGCTTCTTGATTATCGAGCAGACCTCGTCGATGTTTATCGGGACCTCCGGTATCAATATGACGTCCGCTCCGCCGGCTATGCCGCCGTGCACGGCTATCCATCCCGCATGCCTGCCCATTACCTCGACGACCATTATACGGTTATGGCTCTCCGCCGTCGTGTGGAGCCTGTCGATGCATTCGGTAACTATATTGACGGCCGTATCGAAACCGAACGTATAATCCGTCTCGCTGAGGTCGTTATCGATCGTCTTCGGGACGCCCACTACTTTAAGGCCTTCCTTCACGAGTTTGTTCGCGACGCCGAGTGTATCTTCGCCGCCGATCGCTATCAGCGCGTCGAGCTCGAATTTCCTGAAATTGTCCTTTACCTTCTGCACCGCCCCTTCTTTCTTGTACGGGTTGGTCCTTGAGGTGCCGAGTATCGTGCCGCCTTTAGGAAGTATGCCGGAGACCGAACGCAGGTCGAGCGGGGAAATGTCGCCTTCAATGATGCCCTTCCATCCGTTCTTTATCCCGAGAACCTCGTAACCTTCAAGATATGCTTTCCTTACGACTCCCCTTATTACCGGGTTCAGGCCCGGGCAATCCCCGCCGCCCGTCAGTACTCCTATCCTTTTCATCAATTCCCCCTTTTAGTTTTGGTTTATTCTCCCCTGAAATCCACCCCGCCGAACGGCAGGCTCACGTCTTCCTTGTCCTTGCCCTTCTTTGCGACGGGCTTCGGCTCGGTGCGCGTCGCGATCTTCGTCACATGTATCTTCACGATGATAGGCTCGTCTATGCCGAGCATCTCCTGTATCTTCGCCTTTACTATGCCCTGTATCTTCTCGGTGGATTCCGGAATGTTTGCGTCCGCCCAGAATACTACCCTTGTGGATATGTCTATGCCCTTCTTGGTCGCGATGCAGTCCGATTTCAGTTCCTTCACTTCCGGCAGGGAGGAGCCTATCTTCCTGATGAATTCCTCTATCGCCGACAGCGATATGGAAACCTGGCCGTCGGGATTGTTGAAGGCAATGTTCTTCTGGCGCTGTATCCTGGCCACCGTGAACTGGTATACGGCCCATGATACGATCACGAGCAGGAAACCGACCACGCCGACGCCTACCCTCAGCGTCATCGACTGGTTTATCGAATCGAGCGCGTTGAGCACCGGCTCGCTCTCGACAGACCTTACCGAGACAGCGATAAGGAACAATCCGATCGCTATGAAGACGATCAGGAAGAAGAACATCGTTATCCTATTCAATACGTTCATTGCGATCCCTCCTTTTCGGCCATCTTCTTTTCTATGAATTCCGTGGTGACTTCGCCGCGCAGGAACGCCGGGTCCGAGGTCAGCCGCTTGTGGAAATCGATCGTGTTCTTTATCGGCTCTATCGTGAATTCGGCGAGCGCGCGCTGCATTATCTGTATCGCTTCAGCCCGGTTCTTGCCGTACGTTATCAGTTTGGCTATCATCGAATCGTAGAACGGAGGTATCGAATAGCCCTGGTACACGTGCGAGTCGACCCTGACCCCGGGGCCGCCCGGCGCGTGGAAGAACGAGACCTTCCCCGGGCACGGCATGAAATTATTGTCCGCGTCCTCGGCGTTTATGCGGCATTCTATCGCGTGGCCGTTGAACTTCACGCGGTCCTGGTCGAACGAGAGCCGCTCGCCCGCCGCGATGCGTATCTGCTCTTTCACGAGGTCGATGCCGGTCACCATCTCGGTCACCGGGTGTTCTACCTGTATCCTCGTGTTCATCTCCATGAAATAGAAATTGCCGTGCTCGTCCAGCAGAAACTCTATCGTGCCGACGTTCGTGTAGTTGGCAGCCTTCGCGCCCTTGACGGCGGCATCCCCCATCTTCTTCCTCAGCTTCGCGTCGACAGCCGGCGACGGGGACTCCTCGAGCAGTTTCTGGTGGCGCCTCTGTATCGTGCAGTCCCTCTCGCCGAGGTGGACCACGTGGCCGTATTTATCCGCCACGATCTGGAACTCCACATGCCTCGGGTTCGGGACATATTTCTCTATGTATACCGACGGGTTGCCGAACGCCGCCTCGGCTTCCGCCTGGCAGGTCAAAAGCACGCTGACGAGCCTGATGTCGTTATGAGCTATCCTCATGCCTCGGCCGCCGCCGCCCGCCGCGGCTTTAACTATCACGGGGTACTGTAATTTATGCGCGACCCGCAGCGCCTCTTCCTTCTCCTTGACCACCGTGGAGCTGCCCGGTATCGTAGGCAGGCCGGCCTTCCTCATCGTCTCCTTGGCAGCCATCTTGTCGCCTAACAGGCGCATCGCCTCAGGGGTCGGGCCTATGAACTTTATCTGGCAGGATTCGCATACTTCCGCGAAATGAGCGTTCTCGGCGAGGAAACCGTATCCGGGATGTATCGCCTCGACGTCCGATATCTCCGCTGCGCTTATTATGCTCGGTATGTTCAGGTAGCTGCCCGACGGCGCAGGCGACCCTATGCAGACAGATTCGTCCGCGAATTTCACGTGGAGGGAATCCCTGTCGGCCTCTGAATACACGGCTACCGATTTGATCCCGAGGTCCCTGCATGCCCTTATTATCCTAAGCGCCACTTCGCCGCGATTAGCGATAAGTATCTTTGAGAACATTTTTTAAGCGGGCTCTATTAAGAAAAGTACGTGTCCGAATTCCACCGGCTGGGCGTTCTCGACAGTTATGTCCACGATCTTGCCCTTTACTTCCGACTTTATCTCATTCATCAGCTTCATCGCCTCGATAATGCAGACGACCTGCCCGGGCACGATCATCGCGCCCTTCTCCACGAACGCGGGCGCGTCGGGAGCGGGAGCCCTGTAGAAAGTGCCTACCATCGGGGCCTTTATCTCCAGGTATTTGGACTTTGCAGCTGCGGCCGCGGCCTCTTTCGCGACGGCTGCCGATGCAGCCGCTGAAGGGGCATTCTGGGGAGCATGCACGATATAGCTTTCCTGCGTTATCTCGGGCATGCCGGACAGGCCCTTCTTGAGCCTTATCCTGAGGCCTTCGCGCTCGATCTCTATCTCGACCAGCCCGTTCTCGTTCATCAGGGCGATCATCTCTTTAAGTTCTTTGACGTTCATGTATCCCCCTTTTAGTCGCCTATCAGACTCTTTCGACGTATCCGCCGGTGCGCGTATCTATCTTCAGCACATTCCCGACCTCGACAAACAGCGGGACCTGTATCGTATAGCCGGTCTCGAGCTTCACGGCTTTCGTTCCGCTCTTCGCGGTATCGCCTTTGAGGCCCGGATCGGCCTCGACTACAGCCAATTCCACGAACATCGGGGGCTCTATCGACATAAGCTTGCCCTCATAGAAAGAGGCGTTGACAACCATGTTCTCTTTCAGGAAATGCGGGACATCTCCCATCTGTTCCGCCGTCAGCTGGAACTGCTCGTATGTCTTCTCTTCCATGAAATGGTATTCGTCGCCGGAAACATAAAGGAACTGCAGTTTCTTGTACTCGATAAAAGCGTCCTCGAGCTTTTCTCCCGAACGGAATGTCTTAGGGAGTACGTTGCCCGTGGTCAAACTGCGCAGTTTCGTCTTTACGAAGGCGCCGCCCTTGCCGGGTTTTACGTGCTGGAACTCTATGACCTGGAAGAGTTGCCCGTCCATTTTGATAGTCAAACCGTTTTTCAGATCACTTGTCGATATCATCTGTCAATACCTCGCATCCTTTCGTGGTTACAAGAACCATATCCTCTATCCTTATCCCTCCCCATCCCGGGACATAAATCGCCGGCTCGACAGTAAACACCATACCTGGCTTTAAGACAGCGTGGTTGCTGCTGGAGACGGAAGGACTTTCGTGGACTTCAAGCCCTATGCCGTGGCCGAGGGAATGTCCGAACCTCCTGCCATACCCTTTACCGTTAATAAAGCCCCGCGCGATTTTATCTATATCCGATATCTTCGCGCCGGGCCTGATCGCCTTTATCGAACGCCTCTGCGCTTCCCTGACTATACTGTAGATCTTCCTGTGTTCGGAATCAATTTTACCCAAAAAGAACACCCGTGTCAAGTCGGATTTGTAGCCCTCGTAGCTGACTCCTAAGTCCAATAGGACCATATCGTTAGGACGGATTATCCTGTCGCTCGGACGGGCATGCGGAAACGCGCTGTTGGCCCCGGACGCCACTATGAGCTCGAACGACGCCCACTCTCCGCTCGCCGCCCTGATGAAATACTCCGTCTTGGCGGCCAGGTCGTTCTCGCTGAGCCCCGGTTTGAGTATAGAGTTGAAATAGGCGACCGCGTTCTCGAGGATATTGACCGAATTCCTTATAAGCTCTATCTCCAGCCGGTCCTTGACCTGCCTCAGCGCTTCTATCATGCCGTGCACCGAGACGATTTCGCATCCGGGCGCTCCCGAGTGTATCCTTTCATACGCGGCATAGCTTAAATGGGATGACTCGAAGCCGAGCCTTTTGACCTTATGCTTGCGCGCGAGCCGGAATATTATGTCGTTTACCGGGGTATTTGCGATGATCACCCCGAAACCGCTCACGTCGCGCTTCGCCTGCAGCGCGAACCTCTCGTCCGTTATCAGGTATCTTTTTGACCCCGTGATGAAAAGGCAAGCGTCCTCGCCCGTGTACCCGCTCAGGTACCTGACGTTCTGCGGCCTCGTAACGAGTATCGAATCTATGCCGTGTTTGCGCAAAAGGCCCGCGGCCCTATTTATGCGTTTTGAGTAGGGTCCCATTTTTCCCCGTTCTATTTTGTCTTTTTTGCTATTCCGATAGCGGCCATTAGCCCGAGCCTGTAACTGTCGAGGCCGAAGCCGCTGACCTGCCCTGCGGCAACCGGGGAGATGAGCGAGGTGCGCCGGAATTCCTCCCGGGCGTGGATATTTGACAGATGGACTTCAACGGCCGGTATCGAGACCGCAGCGATCGCGTCCCTTATCGCTACCGAGGTATGGGTGTATGCCGCGGGATTGATGAGTATGCAGTCGAACTTGCCCTTCGCGCCGCCTATCTTCTCGACTATCTCGCCTTCGTGGCTCGACTGGAAGGTCTCGAGGGAAACCTTCTGTGCCCTGGCTATCTTAGACAGCTCGGAGTCGATCTGCTTGAGCGTCACCTTGCCGTATATGCCGACTTCGCGGCTGCCGAGCAGGTTCAGGTTAGGCCCGTGTATGACAAGTATCTTTTTCATGGTAATATTCTATCCCACTTTCGGTATTTTGTAAAGCCTGCTTGAGAAAAGGTAGAGCACGCCGCCGATCAGCCCCGCCAATATCACGAGCGCGAGGAACAGTATAGATACGGCCACAGAGCCCTCCTTGCTGATGAACTCGCTCAGGAATATCACGAACGCCCCCTCCCTTACCCCGAGCCCGTTTATGGACGGCATCATCGAGGCGACTGAGACAAGCGGCATGATCAGGAACAGGTTCAGCAGCGAGACCTCCTGCGAAAGGCACTTTATGAGGAAATAAAGCGATACGACCGCGATCATCTGCGCTATAAGGGAAAGGCCCACCACTTTTGCCACCTTCATCGGCTGTTCCTTGTACGCGCTGAACGCGCTGTATAATTTATGGAGCTTCGAGCCCTTTTGGAAGGCCGGCAGCGAGAGCAGGCCCGAGAAGAGCAGCTTCGCGAGGCCTTTACTGAGAAAGACCGCGAAGATGATGATGACCGAGCCAGCGAATATCGAGCATCCCCAGACGAGTTTGGGGTCCTTGATCCTTCCGTACATGAACACGAGCCCGAGCAGCGCGAGAAGCCCTATAGACAGGAAACCGAAGAACCTGTCGAAGAACACCGCGGAGAAGGATTCGAGCTTCCTCTCGCTCTTCTTCGTCGCGTAATAGGCTTTCACGATATCGCCGCCTATCGAGGTCGGTAGGAAATTATTGAAAAAATTGCCGACGAACGTCAGGTACGCCGACTCCATGACGGTGAGCCTGAGCCCCTGCACCTTGAGCATGACCTTCAACCTGTAGGAGACGATTATTATCGCGAGGAGGTTGAAGGATACGGCAAGCAGGAATTCGGGATACCTTATGCCGTTCAGCGTGCGTAATATATCCGGGATGTCCTTCCTGAACACCCATAACAGCAGTCCGATAAACGTCAGGCTTACCGCCACGCGCAGGAATACGGACAGTTTACTTTTCATTGCGTCGGAGTTCCAGGGAATCAAGGTCGGCGTCCAGCTTCGCGAGCTTGCGGGCGGCTTCCGAGGTATATTTCTTGTGCGCGTCGTTGAGATGGCTTCCGACGATATCGAACGTCCCCTTGAAATCCTCGAAATCCTTCCTGAGCGCGCCTATCCTCTCGAGAATCTGTTTCGCGTTATCTTCGATCCTGAACGCCTTGAGGCCGTGCACTATCGTAGCTATATAAGGATAGAGCGTGGCGGGAGAAACGATATACACCTTGTTCTTTGCCGCGTAGGCAAGAAGCGACGACTCTTCGCCGGACAGCGACGAGTCCCTTACTATCGCCTCGTAATAGACGCTCTCCGACGGCACGTACATCAGCGCGAAATCGAAAGTCTTCTCGCTCGGCGATATGTATTTCTTCGCGATGCTGTCCACCTGTTTCTTGACCGCCTGGACGAACTCCCTGAAACAGCGGCGCTTATCGTCATCCGCCTCGCACTCGAGCATCCTCCTGAAACTGTCGAGCGGGAACTTCGAGTCGACCGGCAGGATGAACTCCCTGAATTTTATGACCGCGTCGACCTGCTCCCCCGAACGGAATGAGTATTTCATCTCGTAATTGCCGGGCGGCAGCATATCGGAAAGTATCTTCTCGAGGAGGAGTTCGCCCGTCATGCCGCGTATCTGCGGCGGTTTCAGCAGGTTGCCTATCTCGTTTATCGCCCTGCCGAACTCCTCGAGCCTCTCGCCCCTTGTCTTGAGCTCGCCGAGGCTCCTGTTAATATCGCCTATGGCGCCCGTCGTCGATTGTATCGCGCCGCCGACGCCTCCGGCGATCTCCTTGGGCAGGTTCCTGACTTTAATGAAAAGGTATACCGACACGGCAAGCGACACGAACACCAGCGCAGATATGACGGCAAGCAATGCCGTCATTTCGATTTCTCCGCGTACTTGAGCCTGAGGCCGTAAAGCACGTCGTCTATGAGCTTCTGCTCTTCCGCAGACAGGTTGCCCTGTGTCTTCTCCTTTACCATGGCGATCGTCTCGATCATATACCTCGCGCGCTCGAGCTCGACCTTCGTCTCGTTGTTGACCGGGTTGGCCATTTCGCCGAGGAATATCATCGCCTGCATCCCGAGGCTCGTTATGAATATGTTGAAGCTCGGTTCATACTTGGATCCTTCATTCCCCATCTTATCGTGTAATTCCATAGCGGTCTATATTACTCCTGTTTGCTTGCCAGCGCAACAATTAATAGACTATGATCCCGGCGTAGCCGACGACCGAGCCGTAATCACCGGACGCGTCCCCGCTCGTGCAGTATTTTATGAGCTTCGCGCCCTTCGCGCCGAGCTCTTTCGCCGCGGCGATCATGACGCACGCGGGGACATAACCGCACATCGATATCCCGTGCTTCCCGACCGCGTCGGCCAGCGCCTTTTCGTCGAGGCCGAGCATCGCCTTTATAGCTATGCTGTCCTTGGCCTTCGCCGACTCTTGTGGCTCGTCATGAGTCATATCGGAACTCGCGATTATCGTCGCGCCGCCGGGCCCGGCGGACCTGACGGCCGCGGCCATCTCTTTCCCGATTCTGCGGTATGCCTGAAGGTCGGCCTCGGCAAGCACTATCGGCACTATCCTGACGCCCGGCTTCAGCGCCTGTAAAAACGGTATCTGGACCTCGACGGAATGCTCGCCGAGATGGGCGTCGCGGTCCTCTTCGAGATAGGATGATCCCGAAAGGACGGCTTTCGCCAGGCGCGAATCTATCTCCGCATCGCCTGAAGGCAACCGCCACACTCCTTCCGTCATTATCGAGAACGGCTTTCCGAGCCCGGTGTGGTTGGGCCCGATTATTATGCAGGTATCCTTAAGGGCCGCGCCGGAAAGGACCGCGCCGGCGACCGGCCCGGAATACATGC
>JAGONY010000048.1 GCA_017992785.1 Candidatus Omnitrophota bacterium
GGCCTCTTATCTCCATCTCCGTCGCGAGCCGCTTGAAATTCTCTATCTGCGTCGCGGTATAATGGACGTCTTCCTCGTCGGCGCTCGCGAAATGCGTGAATATCCCCTCAATGGAAATGTTGTCGAATCCGAGCAGGCCTTCGATGAGGTTATCGGCCTCGTCGTGCCATACTCCGAGACGGCCCATCCCGGTATCGACCTTGACATGCACGATCGCCCTCTTCCTGTACTTGCGCGCGGCCTTATCTATCGCCGCAGCGAGAGACATGTCGCAGACCGTGAGCGTCAGGTCATAATAGACGGCGGCCTCTGCTTCCTTCGGCAGGACTGAGCTCAGCACGAGTATCGGCGTCTTTATCCTCGCCTTGCGCAGGGCCAGGCCCTCGTCGACGCAGGCGACGCCGAGATACGCGGCCTTCTCTTTCTCGAGCCGGCGCGCGACTTCTATCATGCCGTAGCCGTAGGCGTTCGCCTTTACGACGGCAAGCACACTCGTCTTTTTTAACAGGCGCGATTTGATGATGCGGTAATTATAAGCTATCGCGTCGAGGTCAATCTCCGTCCATGTCGGCCTGCTTGTGCCGTGCCTGAGCGCGCCGCTCTTCATCTTACCTGCACATCCTTCGGATAAACATACAACGGGGTGAACTTGTCCGTGTCTTCGAATTTTTTCTTCTTTATAAGCCCGAGTCCGAGCTCCAGGACGACTTCGGCACTGGGATACCAGTATCTTTCCGGCGCGAACTCCGCCTTAAATTTGAAGTTATCCCTGATATACTGCCCGTAAGCCGCGAGCCCGTCGCCCGTAAATATTGTATCGCCTTTGACGCTCTTAAGCAACTCTGCGACGGGGATCACCGAATACTTCATCTTTCTCGACAGCTTGCCCCCCCTGCGCGAATATATAGAACAATAGACATTCCCCCTTCGCGCGTCGACCATAGGGACTGCCAGGGACGGAATGATCGGGAGACACCTTGCTATCACATCCAGCGTAGGCACTCCGACGATCTTTATCTTGCGCGTGAACGCGAGGCCCTTGACGGCGGCGGCGCCGATGCGCAGCGATGTCAGTGAGCCGGGGCCTTTCGAGAAGATGATGATCCCGATATCAGCTATCTGTAGTTTCGCCTTCTTCAGTAACTTGTCTATCTCGGGCAGGAGGCGCTCGCACTGCATCTGGTCGGCCTCTTTATGCGCGGAGGCGATGATCTTCCCGCTGCCGTCCGCTATCGCGGCCGATATGTATTTGGACGAGGTATCCAGCGCGAGTATCTTCGTCATTTGATATCCATCTTCCTCTTCGACCGCCCCGATATTTTAAGAGATACGTCGAGGTGTTTTTTCGGCAAAATGCGCGTCATCTTGTTCGACCATTCGATCACGACGACGCCGTCGCGCGCGAGATAGTCCTCGTATCCTATATCCTCTATGTCCTTCAGGTTGTCCAGGCGGTACACGTCGAAATGGAAGAGCGGCACCTTGCCCTTATACTCCTTCACGATCGTGAACGACGGGCTGTTCACGTAACGGTAGTTCTTCACGCCAAGGCCCTTTGCTATGCCCTTTACGAGCGTGGTCTTCCCCGCGCCAAGATCACCCGATAGGGCGACTATGTCGCCGGGCTTAAGGTGCCTGGCTATCTGCTCGCCTACCATGATCGTTTCTCTCTCGCTATTTGTAGTGATGACCATCAGAAATGCGAAAATCCCTTCGCTTCCAGCTCGGTTGCCCTGCCGTCCCTGCCTATTATTTTGACGCCCACTTTCTTGTCGAGTATCTCGCCTATCTGCGTTATCTTCACGCCGCCGGCCTCGAACGTGTGTTTCGCGAGGCGGCGCGCTTCATTAAGCGGCATTGTAAAGAGAAGCTCGAAATCCTCTCCCTCGTTCAGCGCGGCTTTCACGCCCTTCGCGTCCTTCGATATGGGAATGAGGTCCTCGTATATGCACGCGCCTACGCCGCTGGCTTTCGCGATATGGCCGAGGTCCGTCGAAAGCCCGTCGGAGATGTCTATCATGGAGTTCACCTTAAACCCGGTGACGAGGCAGCGCGATTCCCTGAGCCGCGGGACGAACAGCATGTGCCGCCCGCTCTTATACGAGCCGCCGAGCGCGCCGGTCACGCAGATAATATCGCCCGGCTTAGCGCCGCTCCTGAGCTTAAGGTTCTCCGGCTCGACATAACCGAGCACCGCGACGTCCACGATAAGTTTCGCGGAAGAGTTCGTGTCGCCGCCGACTATATCTACGTGGAATTTCCTGGCGAGGGTCTTTATGCCGCTGTAGAGCTCGTCTATGAACTCGACCGGCAATTTCTTCGGAAGCCCGAGGGACACGACCGCGTATTTCGCCTTCCCGCCCATCGCGGCGATATCGCTGAGGCCGCAGGCGAGGGATTTCCACCCTATCTGGTACGGCTCCGCGCCTTTTACCCTGAAATCAACGTCCTCGAGCAGCATATCTATGGTCACCAGCAGGTATTTCTTCTTCGATGCGCGTATTACCGCGCAGTCGTCGCCGATGCCTTTGACTATATCCTTAGCGTGCCCCGCGGAAGCGAAATTCCTCGCGAGGCGCTCGATAAGCCCCGTCTCACCTAATTTTTTTAATATCATCGGGCTTGAACACCCCCTTCTCGGTCACTATCGCGGTTATCAATTCCGCCGGTGTCACGTCGAACGCCGGGCAATACGTCTTAACCCCCTTCGGGGCGAGTATCCTGCCCTGTATCGCGGTGATCTCCTCGCCGCGCCTCTGCTCTATCGGGATGTGTTTTCCGTGCGGCATATTGAAATCTATCGTAGATACCGGTGCCACGACGTAAAAAGGTATCTTATGGTGCTTCGCGAGGACCGCGACGCCGTATGTGCCTATCTTGTTCGCCGCGTCGCCGTTTCGGGTTATCCTGTCGGCGCCGACGATGACCTTCGTGACCTTCCCGAGGGACATCACGTGCGCGGCCATGTTATCGCATATGAGCGTTACGTCTATGCCCTCGTGCATAAGTTCCCACGTCGTCAGCCGCGCGCCCTGCAGCAGCGGCCGCGTCTCGTCGGCATAGACCCTGAACTTCTTTCCGTCCTCTTTCGCGCGGTAGAGCACGCCGAGCGCCGTGCCGTAATCGGCCGTCGCTAAGGCGCCCGCGTTGCAGTGCGTCAATACGACATCGCCGTTCTTTATCAGCCGCGCGCCGTGGCCGGCCATCTTCCTGCATATCGCCCTGTCCTCTTCGTATATCTTGTGCGCTTCGGCAAGCAGCGCTTTTTTTATCGAAGCGACGGGCTTGTTCCTGTTACGGACGGCCGCGGCCTTCATCCTGTCGAGTCCCCAGAAAAGGTTCACGGCCGTCGGGCGCGCGGACCCTACGAACTTTATCGCCTTATCGAGGTCGCGAATGAATCCCGCGTAATCCTTCGCGCGCGAGCCCCTGATGCCGAGGTAGGCGCCGTATGCCGCCGCTACTCCGAGCGCCGGGGCGCCGCGCACCTGCAGCTTCTTTATCGCGTGCCAGAATTTCTTCACGTCGCGGAACTTCAGGTATACGAGTTTCCCGGGCAGCAGCGTCTGGTCGATTATCTTTATAGAGTCCCCGCTCCATTTGATCGTCTGTATGGCCATTTATCTACCTTATGATTTTAGCCAGCAAACTGCGCCTTACCGATATCGCGTCGTAGGGGCACAGCTCGTGGCAGCAGAAACACTTGATGCATTTGCGGTAATCTATCCTCGAGCCCTCATCCGCTATCGTTATGCATTTCGCCGGACAGCTCTTTTCGCATATTCGGCATTTCCTGCATATTCTATCATTTATCTGCGGTAAAAACCTTATCGCTTTTGTCAGGAACTTCAGCAGGGGCTTCGGCACCTTCATGACAACGGATGTCCGCGGCAGTTTGAAATCGCGCATCCTTACGTCCTCGATGCGCGCGCCGAGGGCCTCGATATTGGAAAGGTCCGCCTCGCCGAGTTTCCGCCTGTACGCTTCCGCTATGATCGGCAGTTTCAGCGGGTCGAGCCCCGCAATACGCGCGAATACCGCGTCGCACGCGACGCAATCACTCCCAGCTATCACCAGCCCGGCGTTGCGAAGTGTGCCCGCGGCGGGGCCGTCGCCTTCCATCGCGATTATCCCGTCCATGACCGCGAGCCGCGGCACCGCCGTCTCAAAGACGTCAACCGCCCGGACCGCGAAATCCGCAGGCATCGGCGCCTTCAGGTGGCAGTCGGCCTTGAAATGCCCGACGGCGAGGCCGTATGAGTTCTTCACGGCGCCCGTCAGCGTCATGAGGTCGTGGGTCTTCATCTTCGGGATGGTGATTATCCCGTCGACGTCCTTGGCCCAGGACGATATCGGCATGCCGTTGATGTTGCGCGCGGCGTCGAAATCCACGAGCTTGATGCCTTCCTCAGCGCAGACCTTCGTCATGCCCGAGGCCTCGTAAGTGGAGCCGGCATTCTTGTAACCGAGCCCGCCGGGGGAATCGCCGAGATAGAGTACCGCGCCTGCCTCTTTTGCCAGCCGCGCCACAGCCCGCACCACCTCCGGATGCGTACACACGCCCGATTCGGGCGGCCTGGCAGAAAGCAGGTTCGGCTTAAGCAGTATCCTCTCGCCCTTCCTGATAAAAGCCGCCATGCCCCCGAGCAGCTCGACAGCTTCCCTGACCGCGGCGTATACTTCGGCGCTGTCATAGGAAGAAGCCCTTGTTATGGATACCTTTGAAGGCATGCCGGACTACCTCGGAAGCGCGATCAACTTATAAAGGAACACAAAAAACACTACGGCCGTGTTATGGACAACATGCACCGCGATGCACGGGATTATCGAGCCCGTCCTCTCGTAAAGGTACGCGAGCAGTACGCCGAGCGCCAATATAGGGAAGAAAGATACGATGTTAAGGTGGAGCAGCGAAAAGACGAGCGAAACGGCTATTATGGCGTTGCGCGCGCCTATCCTCCTCTTAACCGCCGGATAAGCGAACCCCCTGAAGAACATCTCTTCCATCACCGGCCCGAGGACCGTCACGAGCCCGGTCAGCACGAAAAGCAATTTCGGGCGGTTCGTCTCGTATAATATCTCCAGCGCCCTCGTCTCCGGCGGCTCGTAATCCATTACCCTGAGCCCGAGCAGCACGAATACCATTATGACCACAAGGACCGGGAGGAGCATCAGGTACCCTCCAAGCCCTATCTTGATATCCCTCACGATATTTTTGGCGTCCAAGCCGAGGTCCGCGGCGGCGCCGTTGTATTTGCGGAAGACGAAATACAGTACTATCAGCACCCCGATGATGTCCATCAGCGTCGCGTTCAGGACCATAAACAGCTTTTCGTCCGGGTCTTTGATGCCGGCCAATGATGCGGCGGCCATCTCCGCCCCCTGGAGGATATATCCGAGGAAATAAAAGACGACGGCTATCCGGAATATGTCTATGATGCCCCATTTCACGTCTGGCGTCGAGCCGATCGCGGGCATTATGGCGAAACCGTTCAGCTTTCGCGTAAGGCGCTTAACCAGCAGCACGAGCCCGAACATCAGCGCGGCCGAGCACGCGAACGTGCTTGCGGAAAGCGCGAAGGCGAGCGGCCTGTTCGTCGACAGCAGCTCTTTTATCCTCGTCTCCTGCGCCGATATCTCCTCGGCGGTCAGCATGCGATACGCCTTCCTGTCTTCCTTGATCTCCTTTTCCTCTTTGGGCGGGCCGAAGGCGAAGAACGCCTCGAATGCCACTATCACGGCAAGCATGAGAAGGTATGCCCTGTTCCGCCTGACGAACCCTTTGACCGCTTCAGCCGACAACATTATGCCTCCTTGGCCTGAAACCTACTTTCAGCTCTTCTATCGCGGTCTTTTCGCATTTTTTCATGTCCACGCCTTCGTAATCGACGCAGGTGACCTCTACCCGCGGGAGCTTGTCCCTGCATTCCGCGATAAACTTCTTGACCTCCGCATATGTGCCCGGCCCGAACGCGGGCTTGCATATCCTGTTATAAGTATCCTCGTCGGGCGCGTTCAGGCTCACGCTGACGCGGTCTATAAGTCCGACGAGCTCGTTCACGATAGGCCTCTTGTTTATCATGTTCCCGTGGCCGTTCGTGGTCAGGCGTATGACGGCGCCCTTCTTTTTCAGTTCCCTTGCCACTTCGAGCAGGCAGTCGAGCCGCAAAGTGGGCTCGCCGTACCCGCAGAAAACCACCTCGTCATACAGCTTCGGGTCGCCGACAGCGTCGACCACCTCCCTGGCGGAGGGTTCCCCGGAAAGTTTCAGGTTATGCCCCATAACAAAGTCCGTGGACTTCGTAACGCAGAACGCGCAGCTGCTCGAACACCTGTTCGTCAGGTTTATATATAACGAATTCCTGATAGGATATACGATAGCCGAGGCGCGGGCGCCGCTGCCTACTCCGAAGAGCCGCGCGCAGTTAAGCGTCGTGACCCGCGCGACGTCCTCCGGCTTAAGCCCCTTTAACCTGGCGATCTCCTCGACGGCCTTCAGCATGAACGCGGGCTCGTTGCGCTTTCCGCGCATGCCTTCCGGCGCGAGGTAGGGCGCGTCGGTCTCGACGAGTATCCTGTCCATCGGGACGAGGTCCTCGACGAGGCTCCTCAGAGCCGAGGAGGTTTTGAAAGTTATGTTGCAGGTGAACGAGACATACATTCCGAGGTCCAGCACCCCGTCGAGAAGTTCCGCGTCTGCGGGAAAACAATGCACTACGCCTCTTATCGCCGCGGGGATCCCCGCCTCATCCCTCATTATCTTCAGCAGGTCTTCGCGCGCCTCCCGGCAATGGATAATGAGCGGCAGGCCGGTCTCCTTCGCGAGAGAGAGGAATCCCCGGAAGGCCTTCTGCTGGATGTCCGCCGGCGAGAGGTTCCTGTAATAGTCGAGCCCGACCTCGCCGATAGCGACAACCTTTTCGCGCGAGGAGAGCGCTTTTATCTCGGAGTATGCTTCGGGGGAGAGTTCTTTCGCGTCATGCGGATGTATGCCTACCGAGGCGTAGACGCAGTCATATTTGCCGGCAATCGCGACGGACCTCCTGGAACCCTCGAGGCTGCTCGCGACATTTATGATATTCTCTATTCCCGCTTCCCTGGCCCTTTTTATTACATCGTCCCTGTCGGCGTCGAACTCGGGAAAATCCAGGTGGCAGTGCGTATCGACAAGCTTGGTCATTTTGCCTTAGTGTCTATGCGCGGGAACAACGGGGCGCCTTTCTTTACCTGCGTGCCCGGCGCCATGAGGCCCCACTTTTCGATATCCGCTATACGCGCGCCGGAAAGCGTCCCTGTCATCCCCGCCTGTTCCCACATCTTCTGCGATGATGCCGGTATGAACGGCGAAACGGCGACCGCGACGATGCGCAGGACTTCCGCGAGGTTATAC
>JAGONY010000008.1 GCA_017992785.1 Candidatus Omnitrophota bacterium
CGCGATAAGCGATACCTCATCGTCCGACAGTTTAAGCCTCGCAAGCCGCGCTACATATTTGACCTTATCGTCTTTTATTCCCATGTTATCTGTTTAAATTATCACAAGTCACGCGCTATGTCAATCCGGCCTCATGAGGCCGCGGGCCATAGCGTGTCCGCTATCAGCGCAAACTGCTGCAGTGTCAGTTGTTCCGCGCGGATGCCGGGGTCGATTCCTATGCGCGTAAGCAGGGCCGCGAGCCCTGCCTTATCAAGAGTTATCGCCTCGCTGGAGAGCAGCGAATTCAGCAGCGTCTTCCTCCTCTGCCCGAAACCCGCCTTCACGACAGTGAAGAATTTCGACTGGTCCTTTACCTGGACCGAGGGCTTCGCAAGCACCGAAAGCTCGAGGAAGGTAGAGTCGACCTCGGGCTGCGGATAGAACGAATGCCTGTTTATGTCGAGCAGGGCGGACGGCTTCGTGTAGAACTGGACATATACCGAAAGTGAACCGTAATCTTTCCCTCCCGGCTTCGCGCATATCCTGTCCGCCACCTCTTTCTGGACCATCATGAAGACCGACTCGAAATTGTTCCTGTTCTCGATGAGCCGCTCTATTATAGGGGTCGTTATGTAATAAGGAAGGTTGCCTATGACTTTTACCTTGAACGGCGCCTCGATAAGCGCGGACTCAAGGTCCATCTCGAGGAAATCGTCGCATACTATCCTGACGTTGCTGAATCCCTTGAGTATGTCGTTGAGGGCAAGGCAGACGTTCCTGTCCTTTTCTATCGCGAAAACCCTTTTGACGTCGCGGGCAAGCCTGTTGGTGAGCGCGCCGAGCCCGGCGCCTATCTCCATGACCCAGTCAATGCTCGTGAACTTGCAGGCGGTCATGATATCCTCTACGACATCGCTGTCAACAAGGAAATTCTGGCCGAGGAATTTTTTGGGTGTTATTCCGTATTTCCCCAGCGTGGACTTCAGTTCCGGAAGGGTCAGCATGACGGTTTCCCGCACCTCGCGGCCATGCGGGCCGCGAGCTTGATCGATTCTTCCATCGGGCCGGAGCCGGCAATGCCTTTGCCGGCGATATCGAACGCGGTGCCGTGGCCGGGCGAGGTCCTCGGGAACGGAAGCCCAAGCGTGACATTGATGCTGTTATCCCTGGCTATCATCTTAAGCGGCGTGAGCCCCTGGTCATGGTACATCGCGATTACGCAATCCAGTTTCCCGCGGTACGCGGAATAAAAGAGCGCCTCGGAAGATACCGGGCCTATCACTCCAGGGCATGTTCTTCTTGCGAGCTTTACGGCAGGCCCTATGACCTCGATCTCCTCTGTCCCTATCTTGCCGCCCTCGCCGCTGTGGGGGTTCAGTCCCGCGACGCCTATCCTCGGCTCGGTGATACCGAACAATCCCTTCATCGCCTCATGGCTTATCTTTATGCAATCCGCGATATTCGCGCGCGTAAGCGCGGACGGCACATCCTTAACGGGTATGTGCCTCGTGACCAGCGCTACCCTCAACGGTCCGCCGATCAGCATCATCGCGAATCTCCTTACGCCGAACCTCGCCGCGATATATTCCGTATGGCCGGTAAAACCCTTGAGCGACAACGATACGGCTTCCTTGCTAAGCGGCGCGTTCACTATGCAGTCCGCCTCGCCGCCTTCTATCATGTCGAGCGCGATATCAAGGTACGCAAGTGAAGCCTTGCCGGACGATCTCGACTGCCTGCCGAAACGCACATCGCGGGCTTTCACCGCCCCCGCGTCGACCAGCCGTACCCCGGCGCCTCCGCGGCACATCGGCACCCCGGCCGCCTTTGAGGCCGCCGAGAGCACCGGAATATCGCCCACAATAATAAAATCGGCAAGCCCGCGCAATGCAGGGCTTGCCATGGATCTCAATACTACTTCCGGGCCTATGCCGCACGGGTCGCCTATCGTTATGACAACCCTCGGGCGCCCAGGCGCCTTTTTCTTACTTGATCTGTATGAAGGCATCGCGTTTTAATTTCGCTATCCAGTCCTTATAGCGCTGTTGGGCCTTCTCCCTGTATATGATGTTCTCGATACCGTCGTGCGCTTCCTGAATCGTCAACGCCCTCGCGTCCCTTTTCTGCTCGGCCTTGAATATGAAATACCCGGTATCCGCCCTGAGCGGTTCGGAGACCTCGCCCTCCTTCAGGCTGAAGATCACCTTGTCGAAATCATCGCGCATCTGGCCGCGCTCTACAAAACCGAAATCCCCGCCTTCATCGGACTTCAGGCCCTCGGAATAAAGTTTCGCGAGCTCGCCGAAATCCCTTCCTTCCTTTATGAGCTTCAATATGTCATACGACTTCTGCTTTACCGCGTCCTCGCTCTGTTCGCCCCCGAAACGCAGCATGATGCTCCTGATCCTGACCGCCTCGGGGGCCTTGAGCTCCGCCGAATGCTTCTTGTAATAATCATCTATCTCCGACGGGGTCACTACGACCTTATCCTTCACCTCATGAGAGACAAGCTTGCCCATCATTATATTTTCCCTGTAGCGCTTCTTAAGCACCTCAGTCGAGATGCCGGCCTTCTGCACTTCCGCATAGAAGATATCTTCCGAAGGGAATTTCGATTTTACCTGCTTGAACTGCTCCTCGACCTCCGAATCATCCACGATTACCCCGAGTTTTTTCGCTTGCTGAAGGATAAGTTTGTCCTCGATCATCTGGTTCAGGTATTCTTTCCTGGCTTCCTCTATCTTGGCTGCCAGTTCGGCGCCGGAATACTCTCTCTTGAGCTCTTCGGATATCTGGTTCAGCGCGAAATCCAGGTCGGACTGCGTCAGCACTTCGTCATTGACGACAACGAGTATCTTGTTTGCCGCGGCCGTTTCGGGCGCGGGAGAGGCGCCGCATAATACCGGCGCGGAAAACAATGCCAGCGCGAGCATGAACGCCGCTTTGCGCATCATTCCGCCTCCTCTTCCAGGAGCTTCTCGTTTATCTTTATGCGGGCTTTCGACTTCAGGTTCTTTATCATCTCGTCCATATTCGCCTGCTGCGCCTTGTCCTTCAGTTCTTTCTCTATAGCGTCCCTTACCTCGGACATTTCCACCGTCCGCGGCTCTATCTTCTCCGTCATCCTTATTATATGGTACCCGAATTTCGTCCTGATCACGTCGCTCGTCTGCCCGACGTCAAGGCCGAGCGCTATTTCTTCTATCTGGGGCATGAGCTGGCCCTTGACGAAATACCCTATGTCTCCGCCGCGGTCTTTAGATGGGTCCTTTGAATATTCCCTCGCAAGCTGCGCGAAATCCACGCCGTCGTTAAGCTTCTGCTGGACTTCCCTCGCCTCGGCTTCCGTGTCCGTCATTATATGGCTCGCGCGCATCTTCATCGGCGTGACAAAATCATCCTTGTGCGCGTCGTAGAACTCTTTTATCTTCTCTTCGCTGACCGCCGTCTTCCTGCTTTCGTTCTCGAGCAGTTTAGCTACGAGGATCTTCCTCTTGGCCTCCTCGATCAGATCCCGGACATCCCTGTCCCTGTTCAGGCCCCTTTTCAGGGCCTCTTTATACATAAGCTGCTCGCTGATCATGTCGTCGAGGAAATCCTTCTTCCGCTGCGCGGCAAGGGCCTTATAGTACGCGGGCATCTTTGACAGCCTCGTCTCGAAATCACCGACGGTAATGGCCTTGCCGTTGACCCGCGCAAGGGTCTTCGACCTCGTGTCGGAACATCCCGGGAGGACTGCCGCGGCCGCGAGTATTGCGGCAGAAACGCATATTATCCTGACAGTTCTGTTTGGCATAATGTTATTCCTGGTAAGTCGTTGCGAATAATATAGTACCATACCGAAACGCGGCTAGGCAAGCCCTTTCCGCGCGGAGGCCCTGCGCTCCTTAAGCCCGGCTATCGTGCTCCTGAGCAGCCTGCAGTACAAGTCGAACCCTATCGCCTGGATGAAACCGTGCTGTTCGGTCCCGAGGAGGTTGCCGGCGCCGCGCAGCTCGAGGTCCTCCATAGCTATCTTGAACCCCGAACCGAGCTCCGTATGTTCCTCGATGGCCTTAAGCCTGGCTTCGGCGTCCTTCGGGAGCTGCCAGCCCTTCGGATAAAGGAAATACGAATATGCCTGCACCGTATACCTGCCGACCCTTCCCCTCAACTGGTAGAGGTCGGCGAGCCCGAACATATCCGCGCGGTTCACGAATATCGTGTTCGCGTTCGGGATATCTATGCCCGACTGGACGATCGCCGTGGATACGAGCACGTCTATCTTTCCCCTTATGAACCCCACCATTATGTTCTCGAGCTCATGGGCGGGCATCTGCCCGTGCGCCTGCTCTATCTTCGCCTTCGGGGCGATCGACTTGAGCCGCTCCGCCAACTTGCCCAGGCCCTGGATCCTGTTGTTCACGAAGAAGACCTGGCCGCCGCGTTTCAGTTCGCGTTCGATCCCCGCCTTTATAGCCGCCTCGCTGAACTCCGAGACCTTCGTCGCGACCGGTATCCTGTCTTTCGGCGGAGTATCTATGACGCTCATGTCCTTTATCCCCATCAGGGACATATAGAGCGTCCGCGGTATCGGCGTCGCGGTAAGCGTCAGCACGTCTACGAGCAGCCTCATCCTCTTGAGCCGCTCCTTGTGCTTCACGCCGAACCGCTGCTCCTCGTCTATTATGACGAGGCCGAGGTCCTTAAAGTTTACATCCTGCGAGAGGAGCCTGTGTGTGCCTATCATGATGTCCACGGAGCCGTCTTTGAGGCCCGCTACTATCCGTTTCTGTTCCGCGCCGCTCCTGAAACGCGAGAGCATCTCGACATTGACCGGGAACCCCTTAAGGCGCTCCCTGAACGTGGAAAAGTGCTGTTCGGCAAGTATCGTCGTCGGGACGAGCATCGCGACCTGCCTGTTGTCCGTTACCGCCTTGAAGGCCGCGCGCAGGGCGACCTCGGTCTTGCCGTACCCGACATCGCCGCAGATGAGCCTGTCCATCGGTTTCGGGCTCTCCATATCGCGTTTTATCTCCCCGGACGCCCGCGCCTGGGCCGGCGTATCCTCGAACTGGAACGACCTCTCCAGCTGCCCCTGCCACTCGGTATCGGCAGGGAACGCGTGTCCTTTCATCGCTTCGCGTTTCGCCTGTATCTCGACGTACTCGAGCGCGAGCGAATAGATACCTCTCTGCGCGCGGGCTTTCGCGAGCGCCCACGCCCTCGTCCCGAGCTTGTAAAGCTTCGGAGGGCGCCCCTCGAACCCGATATACTTCTGGATGAGGTTCATATCGCCCATCGGCACGAAGAGTTTCGCGCCTTCCGCGTATTCGAGCACTATATAATCGACGGTCCCTTTATGTTCCCTTACCCTCTCGATCCCCTTATACCTTCCGATGCCGTGCTTGACATGTACGACAAGGTCGCCCGGGGATATATCTATGAAATTGTTTATCGGCAGGTCCTCGGATACGCCGTGCGCCGCCTCGGCCGCCCTTCCGGCCTTTAACCTCCTGGGTATAACTCCTTTGGCCGGCAGGACGATGGCCATCTGGTGGTCGAGGAATGATGAACCGGTGGCAATGTCGAAAGACCTGATGCGGGTAAGCCGGTCCGCGTCGAACTCGAGGCGTATCGGCTCGTCGAACGTCACGGGAAATATGTCGAGTATGCCCCCTCGCTGGGCAAAATCCCCCTCTTCGGCCACCTTTGCCTGGCGCGTGTAACCCAGGCCGGCCAGCCGCGCGTGGACCTTATCGAGGGAAAGCTCTTCGTTCTTGTAAAGCTTAAGTGCTTCGAACATAAATTCATCCGTTATGGTCTTGTATTTTCGCAGGGACGTTCGTCCCGCCCAGCGGCGGGACTCACTCTGTCTTGCTCCTCGCTCTCGCTTCATCTGTTAGCCGGCGAACCGGCCCGCTCGGATCAAGTAAGCCCTGCTCAGATACAAGTCCTTAGCGGTAAGATGAATTTATACTCAATACTATAGCTTTTGACTCAACAGGGATTGGGAAATTTGAGCGGGCAGGGTGTCCCGACATAGTCGTGACGAGCAAGCGACCCTGTTGAGTCAAAAGCCCTAACATTCAACATATATTACATCTTTACGGGACAGGATACTCCGAGCAGCGTCAGTCCGTTGGCCAGGACACGTTTCACGCACGATATGAGGTATAACCTTGAGCCGGTAAGCGCGGAATCCTCCGATATGACCTTATTTGCTTCGTAGAATTTATGGAAACAGGCCGCGAGCCCCTGCAGGTAGGTGACTATCCTGTAAGGGTCAAGTTCCTGCGCGCTTAACCTGACAGCAAGCGGGTATTGCCTCAACTCTTTCAGCAGGTTGATCTCTTCCTGAGCGGAGAGCAGGCCGGCATCGGCCTTGCATATATCCGTTTCGGTCCTGCCGGACGCCGTGATTATACTGCAGATCCTCGCGTGAGCGTACTGGACGTAGAAGACCGGGTTCTCCTGCGTTTGTTTCTTGGCCAACTCGAGGTCGAAATCCAGGTGCGCAGACGCTTTCCTCATAAGGAAGAAGAACCTCGCGGCGTCCCTGCCGACCTCGTCGAGCACCTCCCTGAGCGTTATGTATTCGCCGGCCCTCGTAGACATCTTTACCGGCTGGCCGTCCTTATACAGCGTCGCGAGCTGTATGATTATTATGTTCACCGTATCCGCGGGATATCCGAGCGCCTGGACGGCAGCTTTTATCCTGTTTATATATCCGTGGTGGTCGGGGCCGAGTATGTCGATGACTTTCGAGAAACCGCGCTCCAGCTTGTCCTTATGATAAGCGATGTCAGGCGTTACATAGGTATACATCCCGTCGCTCTTCTTCAATACCCTGTCCTTGTCGTCGCCGAACTGCGTCGACCTGAACCATAAAGCGCCGTCGGATTCATACAACAGGCCCTTGCCCCTGAGGGTATCGAGCGTCTTCTCTATCTTGCCCGAAGCGCCGAGCGCCTTCTGGCTGAACCAGACGTCGAATTTGACGCCGAAATCAGCCAGTTCCTGCTTTATCTCGTTAAGCAGGTATGCGCATCCCCATTCCGAAAAGACCTTCAGGTTGGCTGGGGTTTCGGCCTTGTATTTGTCGCCGTGTTCCTTGCGGAACTCCTCGGCCATCTCCTTAATATATTCGCCCTTATAGCCATTCTCCGGGAAATCGTATGCATCGCCGACGGATTCACGGTACCTCGCGTATACCGACTGGCCGAGGACGGATATCTGGACGCCTTCATCGTTTATATAATATTCCCGAGCCACGTCGAAACCGTCCGCGGAGAGTATGTTCGCGAGCGAGTCCCCGAAGGCGGCCTGGCGCGCATGCGCTACGCTCAGAGTTCCCGTCGGGTTCGCGCTGACGAACTCCACCTGGACCTTTACGCCCCTGGCGGCGGAGCTGCCGAATCCTTCCTTCTGCTGCGCGATCTGCCCCAATACGCCGCGAAGCGCCTTCGCGGACAACCGGATGTTCACGAACCCGTTAAGGGGCTCGATCGCGTCTATCTCCGCGCGCAGCGGCGAGGATGCGAGCTTGCCGGATAATACCTTCGATATCTCCTTCGCGAGCTCTACGGGGTTCTTCTTCATCGGCTTCGCGAGCCTGAATGCTATATTGGCCGCTATGTCGCCATGGGAGGGGTCCTTCGGGTTCTCGAGGACAAGGAGTCCACTGGAATAGGATCCGGCGTATTCCGGCACCGCCGATAACGCGCTATCTATGAATACCGATATCTCCTGCTCTATCATATTTTATTCCTTAAAGATAATGCCACCCGCTCTTGCGGGTGGCATCTCCTTATACCTGTATCAGCTGAGGCTCTCCGTGGGGACATCCCCCCACAGGCCTTCGAGGCCATAGAACTTCCGGGCTTCCGGTTCAAAGACATGCACTACGCAATTGCCGAAATCCAGCAGCACCCAACTTGCGTCACTGCCGCCCTCGCGGTGCCAGAGCATCACGCCTTCTTCTTCGAGCTTTTCTTCAAGCTCGTCGGATATGGCTTTTACCTGGCGGCGGTTCGTAGCGGTCATGATAATGAAATAATCACAAAACGCCGACACCCCGCTCATATCCATGAGGACTATATCTTCGGCCTTCTTTTCCTTCGCAACCTCAGCTATTAATTCAGCTTTTGCCCTAGGGGTATCTATATTACTTTCCAAGTATCCTGTACATTCCCGTACCACAAGCCGGGCACTTGCCCTTCATAGCATCGCGGCCGTTCTTCATCTTTTCTTTCTGCGCGTCTTTCATCTCCTGCTTCTTCTTGCATTTAACGCAATATGCTTCCATCTAACACCTCCTCTTGAAGTTTGGAAACGGTTTTAGTCTACCATACCGCTTAATGGCTGTCAAGGACAGGGTCTTCATCAATCTCGCCTACTATCTCCTCCATGAGGTCCTCGAGCGTAACGAGGCCCACCGCTCTCCTGGAAGCACCGGCCTCGGAACCGGGAGCCGGTATATCCGTCACTATAGCTATCTGCGCCCTCATCTTCTGGAAATCCTTCAGAAGGTCGCTGACCCTCTTGTCCTTCTGCACGAAATACGGTTCATGGACCAGATCCGGTATAATAACAAGCCCCTTATTCTGCCAGATATAGAGCAGGTCCCTCGCGTATATGATGCCGACTATATTGTCGGGCGAACCCTTATATACCGGCAGCCGCGAGTGCCCCTCTTCGGCGAAAAGGTTCAACAGCTCCTCCGCGTCGGAATCGATATCTATGGATACCACTTTCCCGAGCGGGATCATGACCTCACCCACCTTCGTGTCCCCGAACTCGAATATGCGGTGCAGCATCTTGCGCTCTTCGTCCTCGACAACTCCCTCTTCCTTTCCGAGTTCTATCATCAGCCTTATCTCTTCCTCGCTTATGAGAGGCGAGCGCTGCTTGACCTCCCCGCCGAAGAGCTTGATCATCGCGTTCCCGAGTTTCGTGAAGACCTTGGCGACCGGGTTGAGTATCATAACAAGCAGGTTTATCGGCTTTGCGACCGCCAGCGAGACCTTCTCCGACCTCTGGACCGCGAACATCTTCGGTATTATTTCGCCGAATATCAGCAGCATTATTGTGACGATGACGGTCGCGGCCAGCATACCTACCTCTTCACCGAGGAAGAAGACGAATATTATTGCGCCGATGACCGAAATGGCGGTATTGACCAGGTTATTTCCGACAAGGATAGAGGTTATCATCTTCTCGGGTTTGGATACCAGCTGGTGGACAAGCTTCGAATTCTTGATCCCCTTGGATATCATATGGCGCAGTTTTATCTTGCTGAGCGATATAAGCGCGGTCTCCGACATCGAGAAGAACGCGGAAAAGCAAAGCAGCACGAGTATGGCTATGATAAGCGGTATGAACTGTTGCATGGTCTCCGTTAAAACCATCTTTTATTTTTTAAATACAATATTATCGTTACGGTAAATAAGGCGGTAAGGCCCATAACTATCCAGAAGGCCATCAAATGCTCCGCGAACGGGAGTTTGATGTTCATGCCGTAGATGCTCGGTATCACGACGAACGGCAGCATGACGGTCGCGATCACCGTAAGGACCTTCATTACCTCGTTGAGGCGGTTCGAGACGATCGAGACGTAGGCCTCAAGCGAGCCCGTCACGATATCGCGCGAAGTGCCGACAATATCGTTTATCCTGACGAGATGGTCGTAAACGTTCCTGTAGTAGACGTAATTCACGGCCCTTATGATCTCGAAGTCGCCTCGCGTAAGGACCGAGAACATGTCTACCTGGGGGCCTATCGTCCTGCGCAGGAGCATCGTATCGTTCTTTAAGCGGTATATCTGGTTGAAGGTCTTCGTGGTCGGATCCTTAAATAGCTCGGCCTCGAGGTCATCGACCCTCTTGTCGAACTTGTCGACTATAGGATAATAGGTGTCCGCGAGCGATTCGAGTATGGCGTACGCGAGGAAGTCGCTGCCGCGGGTAATTACCGGGGAACCCTTATCGACCCTCTCGAGGTTCAGGTCTATGGCGTCGACCTTCTCCGTATGTACGGTAATGAGATAGTTCCTGCCCATGCAGAAATCGACCTCGAAGGTCCCGATCTTTCCCGTTTCGGGGTCTATCCTGACGCCTTGCGTTATTATAAAAAGGTAGTTCTTGAAATCCTCGACCTTCGGCCGCGCGTTCGGCATGATGCAGTCCTCGACAGTCAGCGGATGCAGCCCAAAGACGTCCATGAGGATCTCTATATCGCTGTCGGAGAGCTCCTCCATATCGACCCAAAGCAGCGAGTTCTCCGCGGCGAGGGCTTCGCGGAACCGCTCGACCGGCATGTCCTTTATTAATTTGCCTTCGGGATCAAAGTAATAGTTCTTCATGCGGACACCTCTTTATTTATAAAGCCTTCTCGCTATTATATATTCCCTCACCGGTTCGGGAACAAGGTACCTTATCGACTTTCCCTCTTTTATCTTCTTCCTGATCAGCGACGAGGATATCTCGAGCGAAGTGATGGTCACGTGCTCGATGCCGTTCGGGACGTTCGAGACGTCGTATCCGGGACGGCTCGCGACTATGAAATTCGAGAGCTTGAAGATCTGGTCTATCTCTTTCCACGTATAGAGCTCGCCGAGAGAATCCGCGCCGGTCAGGAAAAAAAGTCTCGCCTCTTCGCCGTATTTCTGCCTAAAGGCCTTCAGGGTCTCGACCGAATACGAGGTCGTCTTCGCGTCTATCTCGACCGACGATACCTCGAATCCCGGATTGCCCCTTATCGCGAGCTCCACCATCTTGAACCTGTCGTTCGGCTCCGCGAGCTCCTCTTCCTTCTTGTGGGGCGGCACGTAAGCCGGCACGAGTATGACCTTGTCGAGGTTCAACTTCTCCCTCGCTTCTTCCGCTAGCACCAGATGCCCCGTATGTATCGGGTTGAACGTCCCTCCGAGTATGCCTATACGCATGTTGTCACTCCCTTATCTGCCCGTTGCCGTAGATGATGTATTTGTAGCTCGTCAGCTCTTCGACCCCGACAGGGCCGCGAGCGTGGAACTTGTCGGTCGATATGCCTATCTCCGCGCCGAAACCGAACTCCCCTCCGTCGGTGAACCTCGTCGACGCGTTCACGTATACCGAGGCGGAGTCCACCTTCTTCAGGAACTCCACAGCGTTATGGTAATTCTCGGTGACTATGGCGTCCGATAATTTCGTGCTGTACGCGTTTATGTGCTCGACGGCCTCATGCAGGTTCCTGACCACCTTTACCGACAGTATGAGGTCCAGGTATTCCGACGACCAGTCCTTGTCGGATGCGGCCTTCAAGCCCTTGATTATCCTTCGCGTCACGGCGCATCCGCGTATCTCGACGCCGGCTTCCTTATATTTCTTTATCATGGAAGGCAGGAACCGCGCGGCGACGTCCTCGTTGACCAGCAGGGTCTCCATCGCGTTGCAGACCGAAGGCCTCTGCACCTTCGCGTTGAAACAGATCCGCTCGGCCATGTTGAGGTCGGCGTCTTCGTCGACATAGACGTGGCATACGCCCTTGTAATGCTTCAGGACGGGTATCTTCGACCTGCGCGAGACCTCCTTTATCAGGCTTTCGCCCCCTCTCGGGATGATGAGGTCTACGAGCTCGCTTAAACCCAGCAGCGCGTGGACCGCCTTCCTGTCGGTCGTCTTTATGAGGTTTATCGCCCCGTCGGGAATGCCGGCATCTTTCGCCGCTTCGTTAAGTATGCCGAATATCGCTATATTCGAATTGATGGACTCGCTGCCGCCGCGCAGAATAACGCTGTTGCCAGCCTTCAGGCACAATCCGATACAGTCGGCTGTCACGTTCGGCCGGGATTCATATATTACGCCTATGACCCCGAGCGGCACGCGCAGCTTCCCTATCCATAGCCCGTTAGGCCTGGTCCACATCCTGATGACCTCGCCGATAGGATCGCGCAGCGAAGCGACGGTCCTGAGGCCTTCGGCCATCGACTTTATCCTCTTGTCGTTAAGCGTAAGGCGGTCTATGAACGCCGCGCCGAGCCTGCCGGATTGCGCCGCTTTCACGTCTTTCTTGTTCGCAGCGTATATTGCGGCCTTGTTCTTCTCGAGCGCGTCGGCCATCGCGCAAAGTGCCTTGTCTTTCACGGCCGAAGAGAGCTGGCCCATCCCGAAAGACGCTTTCTTCGCGTCCCGCGCTATGCTCACGACCTGCGCCTTAATGTCCCCCATTTATGACTGGCTCCTTCCCGAACGGGGAGCGAATATTGTGCCCACCCTCTCCCTGCCTATTATCCTCAAAAGTACGTGTTTCGACTTCGCGTTAGCGATGACCATCGGTATTCCCGCATCGGTGACCGTTCTCGCGGCTTTTATCTTCGTGGCCATTCCGCCGACACACACTTCCTTGTCCGTGCCGCAAGCGAGCTTCTCGATGCCGCAGTGTATGTCCTCGACGGTGTCCACGAGCTCTTTCCTGCCGATGTGGCTGTAGAGGCCGTCGACATCCGACAATATTATCAGCAGGTCCGCGGCGAGCAGCGTCGTGACGAGCGCGGCGAGCGTGTCGTTGTCGCCGAACTTTATCTCGTCGACCGAGACCGTATCGTTCTCGTTGATTATAGGCACCGCGCCGTATTCGAGTATCGTATTTATCGTGCTCTTGACGCTTGTATACCTCTTATGCTCCTTGAAATCGTCCCGCGTCAGCAGGACCTGCGCCACTTTGCGGCCGTGCCTCCTGAAATACTCGTCATATGACTTCATCAGCTGCGCCTGGCCTATGGCCGCGGAGGCCTGCAGGTGGTCGAGCGACTTCGGGCGCGACTTCAGCCCGAGCAGGTGCATCCCGGCGCCTATGGCGCCCGAGCTCACGAGCACGACCTTAATCCCCCTGCCGAGCAACTCGCAGATCTGGTCCGATATCTGCTTGACGGCGCGCCGGTTCATCGGATGCGACCTCGACGTGAACGCCGACGTCCCTACCTTGACAACGACAAGTTTAAGATTTTTTAAATAATTATCCCTCATTTTGCCTTTCCAGTTCCCCGGCAATGGCTTCCTTGAGTTCTTCGATGCCTTCTCCGGTCAATGCCGATACCGCTATTATATCCTTTTTTACTTTCGACTTAAACTTTTTTAGATTTGACTGCGCAGCAGGCAAATCTATCTTGTTCGCGACTATTATCTGGGATTTCTTCCCGAGGACCGGTCCGTACTGTTCCAATTCGTTATTGAGCGTCAGGAAATCGTCCAGCGGGTCCCTCTGGTCAACCCCGGCCATGTCTATAATGTGTATCAGCATCTTCGTGCGCTCGATATGCCGCAGGAACTTGTCCCCGAGCCCTTTTCCGGCATGCGCGCCCTCTATGAGGCCCGGTATGTCCGCGACCTTGAATGTGCGGCCGTGCGCCCGTTTAGCGGTACCATACTCGGCTATTCCAAGCACCGGCTCCTTCGTCGTGAACGGGTACGGGGCGATCTTCGGCTTCGCCTTGGAGATCTTCGATATCAGCGACGACTTGCCCGCGTTCGGGAAACCGATAAGCCCGCAATCCGCGATCAGTTTCAGATCGAGTTTCAGGAGCCTTTCCTCGCCGGGCTCACCTTTTGTGGCGGGTTTCTTGGACGCGTTGCCGCGGCCGCCCAGGCCTCCTTTAGCGACGATAAAACGGTCACCGGCCGCCTTAAGGTCCCTGAGGACAAGGCCCGAATCGAGATCCTTGACTATCGTTCCCGGCGGGACCTCAATGACACAGTCCTCCCCGTTTTTTCCGTTCTTATTATTGGATGAGCCGTTCTCGCCTTTGTGGGCCTTGAAGTGCTGGCGGTATTGGAAATCGAGCAGCGTGTGGATGTTCTCGTTCGCGAGGATTATGACGTCGCCGCCCTTGCCCCCCGGCCCTCCGTTCTGGACCGGGTAGCGGGCGAACTTATCCTTGTAGAAGCTCTGGCAGCCGTCGCCGCCTTTTCCTGCTTTGACCTCGATCTTCGCAGTATCTACAAACACCTTGGCTTTCGGCTACTTGTTTTATTGTGGCAGGACGCTGACTAATCTGGTTTTGCTGAAAGTTACGATACCGTCCTTCAGGGCGAAAAGCGTGTCATCCCTGCCCTTAGCTACGTTCAGGCCCGGTTTCCACGGGGTCCCGCGCTGCCTTACTATTATGCTTCCGGCAGTTACCTTCTCTCCGCCGTAAGCCTTTATTCCCAGACGCTGGGAGTTGCTGTCGCGGCCGTTCCTTGTCGAACCTTGTCCTTTATGATGAGCCATTTCTTCCTCCTGGTCCTAAGCCTTTATCTCTTTTATTTTAACCTTCGTCAACAGCTGGCGGTGGCCTTTCTTCCAGCGTGAATCCTTCCTCCTGCGGTACTTATAGGAGATGACCTTCTTCCCTTTCAGGTCCGACACGACCTCGCAGACCACCTTAGCGTCCTTCAGGTACGGCCTGCCGAACTTGGCATCCTTACCGTCGCAGACCATGAGAACTTCCTTGATTATTATCTCTTTTTCCTTCTCGGGAAGGGTCAGGCGCTCGACTGTGATAGCGTCGCCTTTTTCGACCTTATACTGCTTCCCGCCTGTCAGAATCACGGCGTACATAGAGAAACTCCTTCCATAAGCGCATTTGTGTGAATTTCGTGAGATTATACCCTAAAACCCGGCGGGTGTCAATGAATTCTTGATTTCTCGCTTATAGATGTAACGAAATCATCCCGAAGCCTGCGCAGCATTTTTTGATGCTTTTGGCAAAAAATGCAAGCGTTTAGGCAAGGGCACCTATGAACAGCGATTCTATCCTTTCGGAAATCTGCTGGCTCGCAACGCTCATACCCTTCGATGCAGACAACCCATTAGAGGAAGGTAATTCCGCTTTTTCATAACTCGTGAAATACTTCAATTAGATTATTCTATTTCTTGCTAATTTATTTAATTTGCACTCCCATAACCTTATCACCCTCCAACCTTTTTTTGATAATTCATTATTAACTATCCGGTCTCGTTTTTTATTTTTCTTAACTTTATTTTTCCAATAACCTGCGTTATTTTTGGGTTTAACATTTCGGCAGTTGTGCCCATGCCAAAAACATCCATCTACAAATACTGCGATCTTTCTTTTCGGAAAAACAAAATCTGGATGCCCAAATACCTTACAATTTCTTCGCCATCCATTTATTGAGTATTTTCGAAAATAAGAAACAAGTTTTAGTTCGGTAGATTGATTCCTTCTGGAGTGAACCGCTTTCATTATTCTTGAACGTTCTTCGGTCGAGAAAGTATCAGACATAACTTAGAAACCATGCATGTAATTATGCGACTTTTCGAAGCTTTTTTCGCAGAATCATCTTTCGAATCTGCCTTAATGAAGCATTGCGCAAATTATCATCAAAGCTTCTTTTATCCGCTATTTTATTTAACAAGATATATTTTTTTAGACACGATGCTACATATTCGGCTAATTTTACAGGCACAGCGTTTCCTATAATCTGCTCTACGTGAGTTTTATTACCACAAAGAATGAAATTTTCAGGGAATGTTTGGATCATGCTTCTTTCCTTAGTAGTTAAGGGTCGAATGCCTTCTTTAATACTTGAGGTGTCGCCAGGATGACCGCTGTATCCTTTTGCAATGGGCCGATTAACACCTCTTATTGTGGGGCTTGGCTCATCTACGCTAAATATAGCTCTCCTAGCGTAACTTCTTGGGTGACGATAGTAATGTTGTATTTTTAAACTATCGCCAAAATATTCACGCAAGGTTAGTCGTTTCCTTGATAAACCATCGTCTAATAATTCATCAAGAAATGAATCTCTACCAAATCTTCGTCCAATTACGAATAGTCTCTTACGTAGTTGTGGAACGCCACAATATGAAGCATCCATAATCTTAATTGTTAGGCCATATCCCGCCTGCTTAAATATTTTTTTTGCAATAGTGAGAGTTTTGCTTTTTGCTGCTCTTTCCACGTTTTCCATTACAAAAAATACTGGTCTCACGGATGCCACAATCTTAGCGAAAGACACCGTCAAATTCGCACGTCCTAATGATTCATCTCTTTTTCCAGCTGACGAAAAATCCTGACAAGGGGGACCGCCAATAATAATATCGGGATCATATCTTTTAATAATATCAATGGAATCGATTAATGATAAATCGCACGAAATAAGAGGATGATTTTTGAAGTTTGTTTTGTACAATTCGCATGCGGGTATCCAATTATCAAATGCAGCCACTATTTCATAACCCGCGTTACTAAAACCGAGAGAAAGCCCTCCTCCGCCAGCAAATAAATCAACTGTTCTTAATTTCATGATGTAGCATCCTCATTTTTCAAATAAATCCTTAGAAAAATATATTATTGCGTCAAATCGTCTTTCAGGACTTAAGTATTTCTGGCCTCCCCCTAGAATAATTTCCTTAATTTGATTCTTATGTATGGCAGGCCTTGCCAATCTATCGCATTTCATAAAAGGAAATGTCTTATTACCAGAAATTGCAAACTCCTTGTCGGTCTGGTTTCCCAAGCTCATTCCGTCATAAATCGGCTTTTGGTATACTTTACCGGTTCTCGATATCTCAAAAAGGAATCGTGCTAATCGGGCAGCGGCCCGCTGATGTCTACTTATATTTGGCGACTCGTTATTAATCGCGGAATTCATAAATAATTGTGTCAACGCAAAATTACTCCATACAAATATATCAAGACAGTTATCTGCAAGATTCGGAGATTTTCCTATCGTCTTCCAAACTGGCTGCATTAGTAAAGGCTGCTCATAATTCCTATATTTAGAAATAAACGTCTCTAGTGCTCTTAGAATGCTTGGCATTTTATTGAGAATTTCATCCTCATTATCCCATGCCCGTACTGTTAAACAGGAAGGTTCAAATATATCCCGAATCTGACTAAAATATTTCCTAAGTGAATACGCCATGCTTAAAGCCATATAACGCATCGTAGGAGAACGAATGACAATTTCACATCCATATTCATCTTCTGACAATCCTTCGGTGGTATTATCGGGAAGAGTTGTTAATTTTATTTCGAGAGGCTGAATATATTTTTCCGTTTGAACATTTCTTATTATCAAATCTATTGTTTCAAGTTCATCATGAACAAAACAATTAAAAGGTTCATAGCGTGATTCAAATGAAAAATAAAGCTTTTCATTGGGAAGGCTCGTATTGAACATTTCACCTATGCTAATGCTATCATGATATATCTCTCTTCTCCTATTAAGCCTTAAATACACGGCGGGAATTTTCAAGGAACGCATAAAACAAGCCAATGCAACTGGAAAGGCGGAATTGAACTGATTCTTGCCCCAATAATACGAGTCACTAAAATCGCGGTTTGAGTGACATATTCCATAAAGCGACGGCATAGAACCACCTCTTTGGGACGCTTAATAGTATTTCTTTCGTAATATATTGTATATGATAACGCTTCTCGGATAAAGATTCAACTGTTAACATGAATACATAAATACGTATCCCTGCTATGTCTCATTGCATGCTCTAAGTATAATGCTTGATTCTATCGCGTAAACCGCCTTCCATCCCCTGTGGGACATTTGCTTTAACCCATTCTTCTGCCCATTTCTTGAACTTATCGGGTCCTAGTAAGCTACAGAGCATTAGCTCATGCAAAAACAATGTACCGCTCGCTATTCTACAGAAACAGCCACGCACAATTCTCGAGCTTTCTTTATCTTGAGGCCCTTCCGTAAACATGTTCGAATCTTCATAATTTGTCTTTATTCTAAGACGATATAAATAATCCATTAATGTATAAGGACGTAGGCTATCGAAGATTTTGTTTTTTTCTTCCTCTGTCAGCTGTGGCAATGGAAACTTGGGATTTTTTCTCTGTTTTCTCCCGTTTGATATGCGGATAGTCTCCTTCTTTTTCCATTCATTTCGGTTTTGGCGTCTTTTTTCTTCGCGTTTATCTTTTATTCGATCTGCCAAATAATCTAAACGAGTGGTTTTAAGCGACTTTATGGCGATACTCCAAGCTTGCTCTTTACTAAAAGTCGCCCAAGGGTGAATATCTAAATCTATCTTTACCTCATCTGAAATATTTATTGGACCTTTATGTGAAAAAGCAAGAGACCACGGCGGAAGAATAATAGGCCTTTCTGCCCACAAAGCGCAGAATGCTGATTGAGTTTTTGGATGGCTATCTGGACGCAACTGACCCTTTGCAACGAGAAGCGCTTGTGTACAATGATAGAACACATAATAGGTTTGAATACAATTCCAATTATTAGATATGCGAATAAGCTCGTCTTCGGATATAAAATGCATAGAAGATATAATAAGAAATTCGGTTCCCCATGCGTTATACATGCTTCTTCGAATTTGATCTTCATCCCGAAGGAATTTGTTACTTCCTGGTAATACGCCTGGCGTAATAATTCGAGATTTTAAATCCGAATAGAAACACTCCGTATTATGCGATATTTTTCCTTTCAGAAGATAATCAAATGCAAGCAAATAGTGCGAATGAGTAAGAAATGACTCCTTCGGAGGACTTAACATATGATTCCTTGATAAGTTATTTAACGCGCTGTAGGTACGTTATGTTCATACTGCTTTCTTGTCATATATGCTATCATAAACTCGCAGGTCCTTCGCCGAGAAAAGAATAAAACTGATTTTCTTTAAAGCATTTGGATTTTGAACTACGAATTCCCGCGCGGCCTTCATCGCTATCGGGGCGGCCAGCTCCTTCGGGAAACGGTATGCCCCCGTCGAGATAGATGGGAACGCGATGGACTTAATGCCGTGTTTCTTGGCAAGCTCGAGGGAATTTCGGTAGCAGGAAGCGAGCAGCTCCGGCTCTTTGTGCTTACCGTCGCGCCAGACAGGCCCGACGGTATGGATGACGTATTTTGCCGGGAGGTTGTAGCCCTTCGTTATCTTCGCGCCGCCGGTCTCGCAGCCCCCGAGCGCCGCGCATTCGGCGAGCAGTTTCGGCCCTGCCGCTCGGTGGATCGCGCCGTCAACTCCCCCGCCGCCGAGGAGCGTCTTATTCGCGGCGTTGACTATGGCATCGACCGCAAGCGTAGTGATGTCCGCCTGTACTGTCTCTATCTTAGTGCCCATCAGGCGGCCAGCTTCTTCCCGAAAAGGCGGGCTTTCCTGGCATGCATGGGGTTGAGTTGTTGCTTGGGCTTCTGCGCCGTAAGGCCCATAAAGAGCACGCCTATCGTTCTCGCCCCGAAAACTTCGGCGGTAAGCTTAAGCAGGAATACCGCGTTAGACGAGCTGCGGGAGAATGCCGCGGGAGCTGCCGTGCCCGTTATGACTACCGCGCGTTTATTCTTCTTGCGGTCCCTCAGGACGGGGGCGCGTCCTTCCCACGGCCAATAGGCATAGGGCAGGAGCCTTTCGATGAACCTCTTCATTAGCGCTGTCACGGTATAATCGTTGACCGGCGAGGCGAACACAAACGCATCCGATCCCTCGATCTCGTCGAGGACCGCATCCATGTCATCGCGGATGGGGCATTCGCCGCGCTTAATGCCCGGCTTCTGTGTGCAAGCCCGGCAATTCGTGCAGAACTCGATATGCTTATCCAGCAGGTATACCTTGGATACATCGGCGCCCGCGTCCTTTGCGGAAGCCAGGACTTCGTCGACTGCGGTATCCGTGATACCGCCCTTACGGTAGGTCCCTACGATGGCGGTCACCTTCATAGTAGCCTGTCCCTTTTTGCTGCGAAGCGTCACCTATATGAGCTTTATGTCCTCGACATGCAGCAGCGGGTCTGCCTTGACGATTATCTTCGCGCGGAAGACGCGCTCTATCGTCTCTATCGCCGGGCGGTCCTCATTGAAGAGGCGCGAGGCGACTTCGGGGTGCGCATGGAGAACGACCTGCTTCTTCTTCGTTTCCTTCAGGTATTTCTTGACCTTGCGCAGCGCCTGGATCGAGACGGTCGATACCGATTTGATCAGTCCGCGGCCCTGGCAGTACGGGCATTCGCGGAACGACATGCTCTCGACGCTGCGGCGCATCCTCTGGCGCGTCATCTCGACGAGGCAGAGCTCCGATAGCGGCGATACGTCGGTCTTCGCCTTATCGCGCTTCAGCGCCTCTACCATCGTCTCGAAAACCTTGCGCCGGCGCGACGCCTGCATCATATCGATGAAATCTATGACGATGATGCCCCCAAGGTCGCGCAGCCTTATCTGCCGCGCGACTTCTATCGCGGCTTCGGTGTTGACCGCGAAGGCCGTCTCCTCGAGGCTCTTCTTCGCGGTGAACTTGCCGCTGTTCACGTCTATGGCCACGAGGCCTTCGGTCGGCTCTATCACTATGTAGCCGCCGCATTTTAGCGGGACCTTCCTCTCGAATAGTTTCTCGACGTCCTTCTCTATCATCTTCCTGTCGAACAGCGGGATATCGCCCTCGTAAAGCTCGACCTTCTGCCTTAGGTGCGGGGCGACCGCGCTGAGGAAATGCTGGACCTTCCTGTATTCGTCGCGGTTGTCTATGACGAGCTTCTCGACGTCCTCGGTAAGATAATCCCTGGCGACCCTTAACGTAAGGTCGTATTCCTCGTGCAGCAGCGCCGGGGACGACTTGCGGGCCGCGCCTATCTTTATCTTCTTCCAGAGCCCGAGCAGGTATTTAAGGTCCCTTGAAAGCTCGCGTTTCGTCTGGCCTACGCCCGCCGTCCTTATTATGACGCCCATGTCGGCCGGCACTTCGAGGCCGCGCAATATCTCCTTAAGCCTCACGCGCTCCTTGTCGTCCGAGATGCGGCGCGATATGCCGAGATGCCTGTCGAACGGCAGCAGCACGATATAACGGCCCGGCAGGGATATGTGCGTCGTCAGGCGCGCGCCCTTTGTCCCGAACGGCTCCTTGGTCACCTGTATCAGGACTTCCTGGCCTTTCTTCAGAAGCTGGTCTATCGACTGGTGGTTCTGGCGGCCCCTCTGCTGCTGCTTCTTCTCCTCCTCTTCCTTGTCGAGCGCTTCGAAATCCATGCCGAGGCCTACTACATCGGCCAGGTACAGGTAACCGTTCTTCTCGAGGCCTAAGCTCACGAACGCGGCTTTTACCGCCGGGACGACCGAGCTTACCCTGCCCTTATATACATTGCCGACGACCCTCTTCTCCCCGAACCTTTCCACGGAGAATTCCTCGAGCACCTTGTTCTCGAGCACCGCGAGCCTTTTTTCCTGCGGCTCGATGTTGATCAATATCTCTTTGTTCATTAATTTATTTCCTCTATATGTTTGATAATTACACCTTCAGGCAATTGTGCCTGTAACCTTTTCCCGAAATCCTCCGGAGAGATCGCGGCGGCGCCGACCTGGAACGACGCTTCCTCGGCCTCGCTCTCGACTCCCAGCTTTAATGCCCTCTTGAAGCTTATTTTTGGACGGGGGCTGAAACCCTGCGACATGACGAGCGGAAGGTCCGCCCTGCGCGCGGCGCGATGGAACAACCTTTGCAGGTCAAGATGGGATATGAATATCATGCGGCCTTTCTTCGCGAACGTTATGCGAAAGGCCCTGCGGATATCATTGGCCACTTTCTATCTGGTCCCTTGTGTCCTTGACATCCCTCTTCATATCGGCGATCTCCCTGCGCAGTTCTGCAAGCGCCTTGAGTATCGCCATATTCTCCCTGTGCAGGACGCGTGTAGTGTCCCTTACGAGCAGATCCGTTCCCTTGACCGCCTCGGAACCCCTTACCTGCGCGGCGTTCGAATAGTCGCTGTCAAAGTCGGCCGTATCTATATCGGCGGCGCCGGCACAAAAAGGCGACGCGATGAAAACGGCCATAATAAGGTATTTAAATGCTCTCACTCTCTCCTCCTTACCTCGAGTTCAAATATCCGCTGTTCCCCTTCTTGGGCTTGCTGAACCCCTCAACCTTTATATTCTCTTCTTTCTTTTCCGTATTTCCTTTTTTCTCCTTCTTCTTTATCCCTTCCTTCGCCGCCGGCGGCGTCACGTTCGCCTGGCCCGCGTCAAGCGCCTGCTTGACCATGGCCATCTCCTGCTCGGTAAGCTCGCCCGGCTTTATCACGCGCGCGGTGATGAATATGAGGAGGTCGATCTTTTCGACGTCATCCGTGGTCCTCGTGAAGAGCGCGCCGATGACCGGGATGTCGCTGAGCAGCGGCACGCCGATCTTGCCCTTCGACTTCACGTCCTTCAGCAGGCCTCCGATGACTATCGTTTCGCCGTCCATCATGAGGACCTGCGTTTCGGCTTCCCTCGTCACGAGTATCGGGTAGTCGTTAGCGCTTACGGTCTCCGTGAACGACGATATGACCGGATGGACGATCATGTTGATGTACTTTTCGTCGCCGCTTATCTGCGGCACCACGTAAAGCTGGATACCTATATCCTGGTAATACGCGAGGTTTATCGTCGCATTGCCGGCGGTACCGGATATCTGCGTCTCGATTATAGGGTATTTCTGCCCGATCAGTATCAGCGCTTCCTGGCCCGATAGCGTCAGTATCTTCGGCGCCGAAAGCGTGTTGGTCCTTACGTCCTCTTCAAGCGCGTGGACCATCAGTTCCATGTTCCTTCCCATCAGCCTCTCGAACAATATCTCGATGCCCGCGTTGTTCGTGGTCAAGCCCGCAGCCATCGGGACAAAATTTGCCGGGTCGAAACCGTTTTCGTCGCCGACCTCCGTCTGCGAATAATTGCGGCCTGTCATGACGCCCTTATGGTGCCCGCTTCCGACATTCACAGGGCCCAAAAGATCTCCGGCGGCGTCAGTCCTGCCCGCATGCGTCTGGAGCCTGTTGCCGGTGCTGAACTCCACGCCGAGGTCCTTAAGTACATTCCTGTTCACCTCCATTATCCTCGCCTCTATGAGGACCTGGTTCGGTTTCAGGTCTATCTCGGCCAATATCTTTGTTATCCTGTCCAGCGAACTCGGCGTATCGGTAATTATCAGGGAATGCGACCTCGCGTTCTCCCTCTCCCTGCGCTCCTTGCCCTGTTCGGCATCCTGGCCTCCGGCTACAGGGACGCCGACCTTCCATCCCTTCTGCCCGGTAATCTCGAGCACCGATATCTTCCCCTGCGGGGAGAGCTGCGGCTCGAGCATCTTCTTCGCGTCGACCGCGTCGAGGAACTGCAGCGAGAATACCCGGCTCGTGACGCCTTCTATCTCGGTAAGCTCCCTCTGCTTCTCCCTTCTCTCCTTTAGGGCATCCACGGTGGAGACCGTGATTATATTCCCGTCCCGTTCATACGCGAAACCGTATGTGTTAAGGATAACTGCCAGCGCCTGTTCCCACGGGACGTCTACGAGGCGTATCGTAACGGTACCTATCACCTCTTTGCCCGCCACTATGTTAACGCCGCTCTTATAGGCAAGGACGCGCAGGACATTCTGGATGTCCGCGTCCTTGAAATCGAGCGTAACGTTATTCGATTTGTCCTCGGCGGCTGCCCCTTCTTCCGCCGGAACGGTCACGACGGGGACGACCTCCTCATCAACGGGGGCTATGGCTTCTTCTGCCGGTGCGACGGCCCCTTGGGCCGGAGCATCCTGCCCGAAGGCCGGCGAAACCGCTGTAATGAAAATGAAACAGACCAAAAAGCATAATGGCATATTCCTGGGCATATTATTCCTCCTCGCCTCTCGTAAGCACTATATCCTCTTCGCCTCTGTTAAGGGTCACCTGATTTTTGTTTATCTTCACGACCTTATAATCTCCGAGCATATCCCCGGCCTTTACGACGCTACCGCTTATAATGGCGTAAGAATCCCTGCTGCTCGACCATACTATGCCTTCGAGGTTGAGCTGCATCGCCGCGCTTACCGGCCTCGCCTCGGGAAGTATATTTCCGTCCTTGTCGATGAGCGGCCTGAAAGGGTCCCTGTTATTGCCGGGGTCATATTTGAACGCCGCCTGCCCGAACAGCATCGGCATCGTAACCAGCATAATAAGCAGCGCGGCGGAGGCCGTCCTCATTTCTTCGGCTCCTCCTCGTTCAGCACGAACGCCATTATCAGCAGCCTCGCGCCGTGGTTCGTTATATCGACGGGATCCGCGTGTAAGTCGATATCTCCTATACCCATGACATTATCGGCGGTCTCTATCCTGTTTATGAATTCTCCGATAGCGTGGTAGCCGCCTTTGGCTTCCACCTGTATAGGTATCTGCGTGTATATCGATACCGGTTTCTTGACGGCCTCCTGTTTTGCGGGTTGTTTGCCCTTCGGGGCCTTTGCGGGTTCCGCAGGTTTTTCGGAACGCAGGGGCTCTATCTTGCTTATCTTGACCTTTGACTCCGACGCGAACCCCGCTATCTCCTGCAGGATGTTCGGCATCTCGGAATTAGGCGGTATCGCGTTATCGTACTGGCCCATCATGCCCTTCAACGCCTCGAGGCGTTTCTCGAGCTGCGGCTTGCTCTTTATCAGCGCGTCCGCCTTTTTCAGGCCCTCGCGTTCCTTAGCGATATCCTTGTTAAGCTTCCCTATCGCCCTCATCATCGGGAGCGTGGAGAATTGTATCAGCGCGAAGAACGCGATGGCGACGCCGATGCCTATCAGCACCAGCTTCTCCATCTCCTCCTTCGACATGGCTTTCTTGCCCGGCATATTATAGCCCCCTGCCCTTCTTGAAGTGGCAGATTATCACGAAATCCAGCACCTCGGTATTCTTTATCTTTTTCCTCTCGACCTTCGACAGTTCTACCTCGTCGAAATCCTCGCTGAACGACGCATTGTCCTTCAGGGAGTTAACGAACTTGCCGATCGAACCGTCCTCCCTGCCGTCGGACACGACGCTCGAACCCTCGATGACAAGCACCTCTTTCAGGACCCCGGGCTCCGATGGAGAATCGCCTTTCCTGACGTCTATGCTGCGAAGCCAGGTCCCCGTCACCATCGCGTCGGAAAGGTCGTTGAGCTTCTTCGCGAGGCTGAACCTCGAGCTCCGAAGCTTGTCTACGACATCGGCTTTTGACGAAAGGAGTTTTACCGATTCGTCCAGCCGGACCGCCTCTACGTTCGCTATCTTTATCTTCTCGTTCTTCTTCTTCAGCGAAGAGAGAGAGGCCCCTTTGAATTGGACCGCCAGGAACAACAACACCTGCAGCAATACAAGCAGCGAGACGATGCCTATAGCGACGGGCACCACCGGTATGGAAGGAAGCGCCGACGGCTCTTTCTTGCGCACCCTCATCTGGACCGGCAAAAGGTTTATCTCTATCATCCGCTACCGCCTTATCGCGAGCCCGACGCATACCGCCATCTGGCCCGACACTTCTTTGAGCGCCTTTGCATCCACCTTAGGCGAAAGTAAAAGGTTAGAGGTCGGGTCCCATACGGCTATATCGAGCCCGAACGCCTGCTTGAGCCTGTCAATGACCGCGGGCTCCCTCGCCCCGCCCCCGCTTATATATATCCCGTCTATGCCTTTTCCGAACTGGTTCTCGTAATAATCGAACGATAGCCTGACCTGCGTCTCTATCGCGTCTATGCTCTTTATCTCGACCGGTATATCCCTGGCGAAATTCAGCACCTCGTTCTTCAGTATGCATACGTTCGTCATGCTCGCGCCGACATTGACCAGCGCTATGGTCTTGTCTTTTCCTGCGCCCGCGTTGTTGTACAAAAACGAATTGGTCACTGCTATTGAGTCGCAGTCCACCGCTTCGGGCACGACACCCGCTTCGTTCATATACCCGAGGTATTCGTCGACAAGCTCCTTCTTGGCGGCGACGATGAGGACCTTCATCTTGCCGCCTTCGGCTTTTTCGCTTATTATCTGCGCGTCAATATATACTTCGTTTATGCCGAACGGGATGTATTTTTCTGCTTCGAACTGGAGCGCGGACCTTAACTCATCGGGGCTCATCTTGGGGAACAGGACCTGCCTTACCACTACAGATTGGCCCGATACCGATATAACGGCCTTTTGTATCCTTGTTTCAGATTTTGCGATCGAGCGTTTCAACGCGGCGACCAGGGATTCCTTCGAGCGTTCGCCCTCGAACTGCTCTACGGAAAAATGCTCCACTTGCATCTTGCCGGTCTTCTGTTTTGAAACGACAACGGATTTCACGGAGGATGTCCCGATATCCAGCGCGGCTTTGCTCCTAGACGCACCGAAACTTAGGAATGGGATCTTGATTTCTCTCGCCATTGGAAATCAGTTTATATTTTTTAAGCAATAAAGTCAAGAAAAATTGCGAATTTTCACTTATCGTTGATATTGGCACCCCGTTGTAGTATACTTTAATCGGGAGGGCGGTAAGATGTCTATCTCTAAGAGGCAGAGAGGTTTCACGCTCCTTGAGTTGATGCTGGCCGCGACCATACTTATCGTTGCGGTCGCCGGCCTTCTCGCGTCTTACGTGCTCTGTTTCAACCTCGCCGAGACCGCAAGGGACATGACCCTCGCAACCACCGCTATACAGTTCAAACTCGAAGAGATACGCGACCATACCTTCGGCGACATAACCGCCGATTTCGACAATACGACCTTTACGGTGAGCGGATTCGACGCCGGGCAGGCCACCGGCTCCATCAGTGTAGAGTCGATCACGACGGACATATTGAGGGTCACGGTAAGCGTGTGCTGGAGGCAGCGCGGCAACAGGATATTCGGGGAGGATAACGGCCGCGGGGGCGGCATCGCGTTAAGCGGGCACCTGGAGGGCACCGAGGACATCGATGCCGACGGGATAGTTGACTCCCCTGCCATGATATCCACCCTTATGATAAACCGGGGGACTTAGGCGATGAAGACCGCGGCAAGAAGGCGCGCACATGGATTGAGCCTGATCGAACTGATGATCTCGATAGCGATCGTCACGGTCATCGGCGGCTACTTGGCGTACTTTCTTGTCATCGGCGCGTCCGCCTGGCGCGCGGGCGACACCGAGATACAGGCGAACCAGGAGTCCAGGAAAGGCATGATGTCGATGGCGAAGGAACTCAGGCAGGCGCAGGACGGGAACCTGAGGACCACCGCCGGCGCGTTGTATGCGGATAATACCGTTTACAACAATATTAAGTTCATTGTAATATCGGACACCGACGGCGACGGCGATACGGTGAGCACGATCGGGGCCCTTGAATGGTCCACGCCGATATCGTATTATATTTCGGGGACCCAGCTTATAAGGTCGCAGGACGGCGCAACGACGGTGTTGGCGAACAATGTTGTCGATCTGCAATTCATAAAGGCGGTCGATACAACGCTGGGGATCTCGGTCCTGAACGTCACGCTGCAGACGAGAAAGACGAGTGTCGAGGGGCGCCAGGTACAGTCGACCCTGACATGCAGCATAAAAATAAGGAACTGACAAGATGAGAAACAGAAAGGGCTTTATACTGATCTTCGCTTACGCCGTTGTAAGCGTCATCGTAATACTCGTGTCCGTTTACGTCGCCAGGAGTATAAGCGAGATGAGGACCGCCGTGCGCGACAAGGATTCGGCGTCCGCCCTATATGCCGCCGAGGCAGGCATCGACTTTGCTTTCAATTGGCTTAAGTCACAACCCTCCCCTCCCGCGGGCACGGCCGCGTTCAACATCACGGGCGGTACTGCGTTGTCAACCGGCACATATACCGTCATAATTGACCCCGACGACAGCAACCCGACATCGTTTAGAAAGAGGTACAGGATAATTGCGACAGGCGCCTGCAACGACTCATCCCGCAGGGTGATACTTGAGGTCGTGCAGGATACGTTCGCGCGGCATATATGGTTCACCGACTCGGAGACGTACGAAGGGGCGACGGTATGGTTCATAACCAACGACAGATTAAACGGCCCGACACATACTGACGGCTCTTTCAATATATCAGGCGACCCGTGGTTCGGGGACGAGACGAGCCAGAGCGGACCGTCCATAAACTACATGCACGGCGGACCGCCGAACGATAATCCGACCTTCGTCGAAGGCATAAGCTTCAACGTCGACGCATCAAGGATGCCTACAAGAGCCACCAATTTAAGGAACGCGTCGGTTTTAAGCGGAGGTATGCGGCTCTACGGGGAGACGACGGTAGTCCTGAACTCGAACGGCACGATGAACGTGACCAACGCGAACGCGGGATATAACAACACGAATATGGCCCTGCCCGCGAACGGCGCGTTCTTCGTTGAGAACAGGATAGAGAACAGGAGGCTTGTCGAGTACGGGAACGTCAACGTCCGCGGGACGCTCAACGGCAGGCTCTCGATAGGCGCCAACAATAACATACGCATAGGCGGCAACATCAACTATAACGACGCGGCGGGCTCCGACATGCTCGGGCTTATAGCCGAGCGGGACATGATAATCAACCAGAGCGCGTGCCCTAAAAACGGCGACCTTACGATACAGGCAAGCATGATGGCTATGTCGGATTCCTTCAGCCTCGAGAACTGGCAGAGCTCAATGAAGGGCACTTTGAACGTGCTGGGCGGCATCATACAGAAAAATAGGGGCCCTGTGGGCACTTTCAATATCAACACGAACAGCAAGGTCAGCGGGTTCACAAAGAATTACGTCTACGACGAAAGGCTCAGGACGATGCCTCCTCCTTTCTTCCCCACTACCGAAGATTTCGTGCCGGTATCATGGAGGGAGCAATGAACAGGACCCGCGTACTGATAACGGTCGCATCAGGCGTCCTTATCATGCTTGTAATTATGTTCGTCACATCCCTGCCTTCTCCCGAAGGCCCCGGCACAACGGACAACGGAACGCAGTTGCAGCCGGAGATACCACAGGCCGGCAGCCACGAACTCGCGCCGGGTGCGCGCGGCATCGCAGAATTGCCGATCGACGTAGTGATCGAGTATACCGTGGTTGCGGACCCGCAGGCAAAACCCGCCAAGAAAATTAAACCTGAGGTGGAGGAAACCGAGGATCCCGGTTATGATACGATAGACCCGGGCATTATCGAGCCGCCGAGGCGGTCACCGCCCGCGGACCAACTCAGGCAGATGCAGAAACAGGGGATCGTGGCTTTCTGATCATTCCACCGGCGCGCCCGAAGCGTCGTCTTCCTTTATCACCCCGGATTCATCAAGAAAAAACGTCCTGATGCCCGTGACGTTCGGCGTTATCGGCGTCGCGGTGCACGTATACTGGTCCGCGCCGACAAGGCTGTAATTGAAGTTGTAGCCCTGTTTCGAACCGGCCCCAAGTATAGCGTCAATGTACGGCGGGTTGGCGCTGCTAAGGTCCGCGAGGTTGTTCGGGTATGAGAGGGGGTTCTGGATGCTGCGGAAACTTACACAAGCGGTGCTGAGCTGCCTCAATGATGCTACCGCCGCGGTCTCGTTCGCCTGGATCCGCGCCCTGAGGAACGCAGGAATAGAGACGGCCGCGAGCGTGGCGATGATCGCCACTATTATCATTATCTCGACTAAAGTAAAACCAGACCTTGACGCCCCGGATGTCCTCATTGCCTGATAGGTTACATATTTACGGATAAAATGTCAAGTACCTATACATGAAAACGACGGTAATCTTAGATTACCGTCGTTTCGCATTCTATCGTTCTTACGCAGACCGACTATTCTATAGGCGTACCACCACTGGTGATAACACCTGATTCGGTCACAACGAATACCCTTGTACCCGTTACGTTCGCCGTTACAGGCGTCGCCGTGCAGGTATACTGGTTGGCACTCGCGATCACGAGCGCGAACGTATATCCCTGCTTTGTACCGGTACCTAATGTGGCATCGATATAAGGCGGGTTAGCGGCAGCTAAGTTCGCTAACGTACCAGCTACGTAAGTCGGAGGTGTCTGCGCGGCCCTGTAGCTTTCCATCGCCGTACTTATCGTACGTAAAGAAGCTATCGCGGCCGCCTCGTTGGCATTATGTCTAGCACGCAGTAAGTTGGGTATCGCTATTGCGGCTAAAAGTGCTATAATGGCTACAACTATCATAATCTCAACGAGCGTAAAACCCTTCCTTCCCATGAGCTTGATCATCTTCCTTCCCCTCCTTTCTTCCTTGATTGGGACTTACACCATCTCCTGATTAGAGTATAACATAATCACTATTCGTGTCAAGCAATCTATTTCGCCACGACCTGTATAAGCTTGACTATCGGCAGGAACATCGATATAACGATGCCGCCGACGACGATCCCGAGGAACGCTATGATCAGCGGCTCTATGAGGCTCGTCAGGCCGGAAACGGCGGCGTCGACCTCGCTCTCGTAGAAGTCCGCTATCTTACTGAGCATCTCCTCGAGCTTGCCGGTCTGCTCGCCTACCGATATCATCCTCGTTACCATAGGCGGGAAGACCTTGCTTGCAGCTAGCGGCTGCGCTATCGACTCGCCTTCCTTTATGCTCAGCTTCGTCTGTATGACGGCCATCTCGATGACCTTGTTGCCGGACGTCTTGCCGACTATCTCGAGCGCGGTCAGGATCGACACGCCGCTCTTCTGCAGCGTCGAGAGCGTCCTCGCGAACCTCGCGACTGCCACCTTCCTGAGCAGGACCCCGAGCACGGGCAGTTTCAGCATCATGCTGTCCCATGCGAGGGCGCCCCTCTCGGTCTTTATTACGCGCGAAAGGATGAAAATGAAGGCCGCCATCGCTATGATGACCAGCAATATCCACTTCCTCATGATATCGGATATCGCGATAAGTATCTGCGTCGGCAGGGGCAGCTCTACGCCTATCGTCGCGAATATGCTCTTGAATGTCGGCACGACAAAGATTATCAGGAACGTGGTTATCGCTATGGCCATCATTATGACGACGGCCGGGTATATGAGGCTCGACTTGACCTTCCTGATAAGGGCTATCGTCTTCTCCATGTATATCGCGACCCTGTCGAGGATCTCGTCGAGGTCTCCGCTCGACTCACCCGCCTTTACCATATTGATGAAGAAAGGGGAAAACACGTTCGGCTGCTTGCTGAGCGCCTCCGAAAGGCTCAACCCGCCCTCGACCTGGTCCCTGACCTTCCTGACGATGTTCTTGAAGCCCTCCTTCTCCATCTGGTCCTGCAGCGCGTCAAGCGCGCCGACGAGCGGGATGCCGGCGTCTACCATCGTCGCGAGCTGCCTCGAGAATACCACGAGGTCGTCCGCGCTCGCCCTGTCCCCGCCGATCGACATCGAGGCCCTGCTCTTCTCCTTCGCCTCTTCTATCGAGATTATCGTGAGTTCCTTCTGCCTGAGCGCGTCGACAAGCGCGACGCTGTTCGCGGAATCCATGACCCCGTTGACCGTCTTGCCGTCCCTGTCTTTCGCTGTATACCTGAAATTTGGCACCTATTCCTCCGAAGTAACCCTCAATACTTCTTCGACCGTTGTATTCCCGAGCGCGAGGTTCTCCAGCGCGGCCGCCCTAAGCGTCAGCATCCCTTTCTCCTTTATGGCATATTCTTTTATCTTATCGCTCTGCATCCTGTCAAGTATCATTTCTTTTATCTTGTCGTCGACCACGAGGTTCTCGAGGATGGCGAACCTCCCGAAATACCCGGTGTTATTGCATTTCGCGCAGCCCTTGCCCTTATAGAACGTTGCCTTCTGCTTCTCGGTGTACCCGATCTTGGCGAGGACCTCCTTCGGTATCTCTACCGGCTCCTTGCAGCCGGAACATACGCGCTTCATGAGCCTTTGCGCGCATATGAAGACGACGCTGGATGCAACGAGGAACGGCTCGACGCCCATATCTATGAGCCTCGTGACCGCGCTTGGCGCATCGTTCGTGTGAAGCGTGGAGAGGAGCAGCTGCCCGGTAAGCGACGCCTTTATGGCAATATCCGCGGTCTCAAAATCGCGGATCTCGCCTACCATGACTATATCGGGCGCCTGGCGCAGGAACGCGCGCAGGCCTCCGGCAAATGTCAGGCCTATCTCCGGCTTCACCTGGACCTGCGTAATGCCCATAAGCTCGTATTCTATCGGGTCCTCAATGGTCACTATGTTCTTCTCGGGCGTATTGAGGATATTTAGTATCGAATACAATGTCGTCGACTTCCCGCTCCCGGTGGGCCCCGTCACGAGGAACATGCCGTAGGGCTTCGATATGGCTTCCTTTAGCTCTTCCAGTGTCTTCGGGAGGAAGCCGAGCTTCTCCGGCGATACTTTGATGCTCTGCTTGTCGAGGACCCTGCATACGACCTTCTCGCCGTGGACGAGCGGCAGTGTCGATACCCTGAAATCTATCTCGCGCTCGTCCATCCTGACCTTGAACCTGCCGTCCTGCGGGAGCCGCCATTCAGTGATATCCATGTCGGACATGATCTTGACCCTCGTCAGGACCGCCGCCTGGTTGGATTTCGGCAGGTGCAGGAACTCGTTGAGCGCGCCGTCTATCCTGTATCGTATGCGCATGTCCTTCTCGAGCGGCTCAATATGTATGTCGGACGCCCTGCGTTTCAGCGCTTCGCTTACGATCACGTCGACCATCTTGAGTATCGGGGCCTTCTGGCTCTCGATGGCCAGCTCGGAGACATCGAACCTCTCCTCGTCCTCGTTCGAGGACATGACCTCCACGTCGTCCGAGCCGACGTCCTGGACGATCCTGTTTATCGAGAGGGTCTCCTCGCCGTAATACGCCGCTATCGCTTCCTTTATATCCTTATCGGTGGCGAGCACGGGGTCGATCTCGTATTTCGTCAGTATCTTAAGGTCGTCGAGCGCGAATATGTTGAGCGGGTCGGACATCGCGACGGTCATGCGGTTGCCTATCTTCGATACGGGTATCAGGTGGTAGAGGCGGGCGACCTTCTCCGGGACGAGCGAGATGATCTCCTTTTCTATCTTGTATTTCGAAAGGTTTATCGGCGTGATGCCGAATTCCTGGCTGAAGACCGACAGCAGCTCGTTCTCGTTGACCAGGCCCTTCTCGACGAGGATCTTGCTCAGGTTGCCGCCCTTGTCGTGCTGCGCCTTAATGGCTTCTTCGAGTTTCTCTTTCGAGATGAAGCCCTTGCTGACCAGCACTTCCGCGATCTTTTCCCTGAGGGTCTTTGCCATATCGTCAGTCCTGTTCGCCGAGCGTTACCCTGACCACCTCTTCGAGCGTGGTCAGGCCTTGGAAAACCTTCCTGAGGCCCGATTCCCTCAACGTGACGAGCCCCGCGCGGCGCGATGCCTCGTATATCTGCGTCTCATGCGCTCTTTTCGCGATGAGATCCCTGAGCTCGGCATTTATGGTCACCGCCTCTATGAGCCCTATCCTGCCCCTGAAACCCGTCCTGAAGCAGTAGTCGCACCCTTTGCCCCTGTAGAATTTCGCTTCCCCTGCCGGCGGCTTTATCTTGAGCTTATCGAGTATCGGTTTAGGAATATCGTACGATTCCTTGCAGCGCGGGCATACCTTCCTGACGAGCCTCTGCGCCGCGACGAGGACAACCGACGAGCTAATGAGGAACGGCTCGACGCCCATATTGACAAGCCTCATTATGACGCCGGTAGCGGTATTCGTATGCAGGGTGCTCAATACGAGATGGCCCGTCAACGCGGCCTTTATCGCGATATCGACGGTCTCGAGGTCCCTTATCTCGCCGACCATTATGACGTTCGGGTCCTGGCGAAGTATAGACCGCAGGCACGCGGCGTACGTAAGGCCTATGTTCGTGTTTATATTGACCTGGTTGATGCCGGGCAGCAGGTATTCCACGGGGTCCTCGACCGTGACAAAATTCTTCTCCGGCGCATCTATGTGCTTTATCACGGAATACAGCGTGGTCGTCTTGCCGGAACCGGCCGGCCCGCATACAAGGATCATCCCATGGGGGCGCCTTGACGCCTTCTTGAGCTCATCAAGCGGCTCCTTCTCGAAACCGAGCTTGTCGACATCGAGCATCGCCTGCGACTTATCGAGGATCCTCAGCGCGACCTTCTCTCCGAAGGCCGTCGGGACCGTCGATACCCTGAAATCCACCTCCCTCTCCTGGACCCTGATCTTGAACCTTCCGTCCTGCGGCAGGCGCCTCTCGGCTATATTAAGGTTGGACATTACCTTGATCCTGGATATCATCGCGGATTGTATGGTGCGCGGGAGGGATTGCGCCTCGCTGAATATGCCGTCTATCTTGTACCTGATGCGCAGCCTGTCTTCCATCGGCTCTATAAGGATATCGCTCGCCCTGGCTTTCGTAGCGTCGAGGACGATAGCTCCGGTAAGTTTGACAACCGGCGTATCTATGGCCGCTTCCTTCAGGTCGTAGGATGAGCCGTCTTCGTCCTTCTTCATCGAGATGAGCTCGATGTTCGTCTCTTTGACGAGGTCTTCTATAGCGATCGTGGCCGCGCTGCCGTAATTCTGCTCGATCGCCGCTTTGACGTCATCGGCCGTGGTGATTATCGGGCTTATCTCCATCCCGGTCACGTTCTTTATGTCGTCAAGGGCGAAGACGTTCATCGGGTCGGACATCGCGACTGTCAGGACATTGCCCATCCTGGAGACGGGCATTATCTGGTAATTCACCGCGATCTTCTTGGGGATGAACTTCGATATCTCCGGATCTATCTTGTATTTTGAAAGCGAGATCGGCGGGATGCCGAGCTCCTGGCTCAGTATGGCGAGCAGGTCCCTTTGGTTGATGGCCCCCTGGGAGACGAGGATCTCCCCCAACGAACCGCCCTTCTCCTTCTGGACCTGGAGGGCCTGATTGAGCTTCTCCTCCGAAATGATACCCCTCTTAATGAGTATCTCGCTTAGCCGTTCTTTTATTCCCGATGGCATAAGCTGTCAGGCTCTCCTATTTTTTGTAGAACTTTTCGATGCTCTGCTTTATGTCCGTCGCGGTGGAGACGAATATCTGGATCGAACAGTTAGTGACGAGCTCGATATCCTCGATCGCCTGCGTATTCAGCGGGTCGGCCATCGCTATCGTCACGGTATTGCCTATCTTGTCTATCGGTATGAGGCAATACTGGCGCGCGACGTTCTCCGGCACCATCTTTATCGCCGCTTCGTCCATATCGTAATTGGACAGCGGCAGGTACGGGAAACCGTACTGTACCGTTATCGCCTGCGCGATCTGCTCCTCGGTGACATAACCGAGGCTGGCCAGGATCTGGCCCAGCAGCCCGCCCTTCTCCTTCTGGACCTTAAGCGGCTCGTCCAGCTGGGCTTGCTTTATGACCCCCTTCTCCAGGAGCAGCTGTCCTATCGTCTTCGTTATGACACGTCTGGCTGAAGCCATATTCCCCTATTTCCTGAACAAC
>JAGONY010000049.1 GCA_017992785.1 Candidatus Omnitrophota bacterium
AAAGGACCGAGATATACGAACGCCCTGCGGCGCTTCCGACGGTAAAGTTCGGGCCGATAGAGAACGACCTCTACAGGAGGGATTTCACCATCAACGCGATGGCGCTGGGCCTCGGCAGGAAGAGGTTCGGCGAGCTGCTGGACCCGTTCAACGGCAGGAAGGACCTGAAGGAAGGCAGGATCAGGGCCCTGCACGACTTGAGTTTCGTGGACGACCCAACGAGGATCTTCCGGGCGGTAAGGTTCGAGCAGAGGCTCAATTTCAGGATAGAACCGCATACCGAAGAGCTGATCAAGAAGGCGGCCGGCCTGAAAATGGTAGACAGGACACAGAAGCAGAGGATACGCGACGAGATGATCGCCATCCTCTCGGAAGAAGAGCCGCTGAAGGCGGTCAGGAGGCTTTCCGAGCTCAACGAGCTGCGCTTCATCGATAAAAACCTAAGACTGACGAAATCCGTAGTATCGATGTTCGGTTCGGCCGGAGAGGCCCTGAAATGGTACGACAAAAGCGCGCTTAAGAGGAAACATGTCACCGAACGATGGCTGCTGTATATGGCGGCGTTGCTTGACGGATTAGGGCTCGATGACGTGATAAGGATATGCTCTGAATTCGTGTTCAGGAAGGATGACTCAAAAAAGCTGAACCGTTTCAAGGCGGACCAGCGAAAAGTCCTCGGAATGCTTTCGAAAAAAGGTAAGATGAGGCCCAGCGAGGTCTACGATTGCCTCAAGGATTACCCGCAGGACCTGCTCCTGATGCTGGTCGCGAAGAGCCGCTCGCAGACCGCGAGGCGCAGGATAATGGCCTTCATGGAAAAATATTCGGAAGTAAGGCTGCGCCTGCGAGGCGAGGACCTGAAGAAAGAAGGCGTGAAACCCGGCCCTCATTTCAAGGATATAATGGAGAAGGCGCTTTACGCGAAGTTGGACGGGAAGATAAAAACGAAGGCGGAGGAACTCGATTTCGCCATGGAGAAGATGCGATGGGAATAAGGCCTGAAAGGGTTGCAAACGAGATGAGGGAGAGCATCTCGATGATAATATCGGAGGAGCTGAAGGACCCGAGGATCGGGTTCGTGACGATAACGAGGGTGGAGGTCACGCCGGACCTGAGGAACGCCAAGGTATATTTCAGCTCGCTCGGGGGCAAAAAGGAAAAAGAATACGCGGCGGAAGGGCTTAATTCAGCGACGGGTTTCATCAGGAAACTGCTCGGAGAGAGGCTAAGGATGAAGTTCACTCCCGAACTCCTTTTCAGGCTCGACGAGTCGACGGAGTACAGCCTGCACCTTAACGAGATATTCGACAAGATACATAAAGAGAAAGAGAAAAATAATGGGCCTTAAAAGAGTAGCCGAGGCGATACGCAGGCACAAGAGGTTCCTTATAACGGCGCATGTCGATCCCGAGGCGGACGCGATAGGTTCCCAGCTCGCGTTGGCAAGCATGCTGCGCAGGGCCGGGAAGAAAGCCGTAATAATAGACCAGGATCCTCCGCCGATATCCTGCGATTTCCTTCCCGGTATAGGCGCGATCAACGTGCTCGACAGGATGAAGAAGAAAGTAAAACCGGGGGATTTCGACTGCGCGCTGGTAGTGGACTGCCCGACGCTTGAAAGGACAGGGAAGGTCGCGGGCCTGATATCCGGCGGAATGACCGTAATAAACGTGGACCACCATATCAGCAACACGGATTTCGGCGACGTTAACTGGGTAGACGGCAAGAGCGCGGCGACCGGCGAGATGGTATACTGCATATTTAAAAAACTGCGGGTAAGGCCTACGAAAACGGAAGCGATGTCTATCTATGCCGCCATACTGATAGATACGGGATCGTTCAGGTATTCCAACACGTCGGCAAGGACGCATATGTATGCAGCGGAGCTCATGAAGAGCGGGCTTGATACGAACTCGATATACGAGAACTTGTTCGAGATGAAGACCTACGAGATAACGCACCTTCTCGGGCATTCGCTTGCCACGATGAGGAGGAGCAGGGACGGCAAGATAGTATGGCTCTGGATAACGGGGGATATGCTCTCCGAATCCGGCGCCGACCTGAAAGACGCGGAGAACTTCATCGGGTTCGCGAGGTCCGTAAGGGGAAGCAAGGTAGCGGTCCTGTTCAAGCAGGCGAAGCACGGCGGGCCCATTAAGGTCAGCCTGAGGGGCAAGGACGGCATAGACGTAAATAAGATCGCCTCGAAGTTCGGGGGCGGCGGGCACGCTGCGGCGGCGGGATTCAGCATCAAGGCCCGTGACCGCGCTTCCGCCGAAAAAAAGGTCATATCGGAGATATCAAAATACACCTGAAATGGACGGCATTCTGCTCGTAGATAAGCCGAAAGGGATAACATCGCACGATGTGATCGATTTCGTGCGCAGGAATTTCGGTGTCGCAAAAGCCGGGCACGCGGGCACGCTCGACCCTTCCGCGACCGGCCTGCTCGTAGTGCTTATCGGGAAGGCGACGAAACTATCGTCGCGTTTTCTCGGTGAAGACAAGGAATACGAGGCCGTCATGACCCTCGGAAAGAAGACCCATACCGGCGACGCCGAAGGAAAAGTGCTTCAGGAGAGGCCTGCCTCAGGCATCAGCGAAGAACGCATCCGCCAAGTGTTCGCCGGGTTCGAAGGCGAGATCGACCAGGTCCCGCCGATGGTATCTGCCCTGCACCACAAGGGACGCAGGTTATACGAGCTCGCGCGCAAGGGAACGGAGGTGCCCAGGGAGCCGAGAAGGATAAATATAATGGAGTTGAGGATAGACGGTATCGAGCTTCCGGAGATAAGGTTCACCGTAAGATGCTCGAAAGGCACTTATATAAGGAAGCTATGTGATGATATCGGAGAGGCTCTCGGATGCGGCGCGCACCTCTCGGGGCTCAGGCGCCTGAAGGCGGGCGGTTTCACGGTCAAGGATTCCTCGGACATGGAAAAACTCAAGTCGTTCTCCGCGGAGGAACTCGAGAGGCGGCTGCTGAAATATGAGTAAGACGTTCGCGGCGATAGGCATATTCGACGGGGTGCACAGGGGGCACGCAAGTATAATCTCAACTGCGGCCAGGGAGGCGGCGAAGGCGGGCGCGACGGGAATGGCCATAACGTTCGATCCCCATCCCGCAAAGGTCATAAACCCCGGCAGGAAGACGCCGTCGATAATTTCGACATCCCACAGGATCCGCCTGATAAAAGGCCTCGGGATCAGGAAGTGCGAGGTGATAAAGTTCGACAGGAAGTTCGCGGGGATCTCACCGAGGGAATTCGCGCGCGATATACTCGCGCGGAAATACCGCGTGGCGAAAGTTTTCGTCGGAAGCAATTTTGTCTTCGGGAAGGGCAACTCGGGGGATGCGCGCGCGCTTAAGAGCCTGGGGAATGAATTCGGGTTCGCGGTGAAGGTCGTCCCGATGGTTAAGTCTGCGGGCAGGGATATATCATCAACCTCCATCAGGAAGATGATAACCGGCGGCGACCTGAAAGGCGCGCAGAGGATGCTCGGAAGGCCGGTATCTATTTTCGGCACGGTCATAAGCGGCAGGCGGAGGGGAAGGCTCCTCGGGTATCCGACGGCGAATATAGACCCGCACCATGAGGCGATACCGCCCGGAGGGATATATGCGGTATGGGCCAGGGTCAAAGGAAGGACGTACGGCGGGGCCCTCTTCATCGGCGCCGCGCCGACTTTCGGCGAGAAGGAGCCCTCGATAGAAGTCCATATATTCGGGCTGCATGAGTTTATATACAGGGAAGATATAGAGGTCATATTCGTAAAGCGGCTGCGCAGCTCCCGCAAATTCAAGGACCATAGCAAGCTCATCGAGCAGATAAGGCGCGACGATAAGGACGCGAGGAAAGCCCTCGGGCTTAATCCTAATAATGCTTTACATTAAACGCGCATTATGCTATTATATTTGCAAATCAGGAGGAGGAGAAGTTAATGACGCTTATGAAAGATGCAAAAACGAGCCTTATAAACAACTTCAGGCAGAACGATAAAGACACGGGCTCGGCTCCGGTACAGATAGCTATCCTTACGGAAAGGATAAATATGCTGACCGAGCACTTTAAGGTCCACAAGAAGGACCATCATTCCCGCCATGGTCTTCTTAAGCTTGTAAGCCAAAGGCGCAAGCTTCTGGAGTATCTTAAGAGGGAAGATTCCGATGTCTACCAGGAGATCCTGGATAAGCTGAGCCTTAGGAAATAACAACTTCATCTTTTGCGTGGTGTAAATGCGGAAGATGGGGCAAGAGATAGTTTTGTATTTCGAAAGAGCATTACTATCAGAAAGGGTATATGAGTAACAGAATAGAAACAAAATTTGGAAGGGAAAACCTGATATTTGAGACAGGGAAGATGGCCAAGCAGGCCCACGGAGCCGTCATGGTGCAGTACGGCGGCACGGTGGTCCTCGTAACGGCCGTAATGGCGAAAGAACCCAGGGAAGCCAGGGACATCGACTTCGTCCCGCTTACCGTTGAATACCAGGAGAAGAACTATGCCGCAGGGAAGATCCCGGGCGGTTTTTTCAAGCGCGAAGGAAGGCCCTCCGAAAAAGAGGTCCTCACCGCGCGCCTTATAGACAGGCCGATAAGGCCGTTGTTCCCCGCTGGCATTTCGCACGAGATCCAGGTAATGGCGCTCGTGCTTTCGCATGACGGGGAGAACGACCCGGACGTCCTCGCGCTCAACGCCGCCTCGTGCGCGTTAGCCATATCCGACATACCGTTCGATTACATAATAGGAGCGGCGAGAGTCGGGATGATAGAAGGCGAGATGGTAATAAACCCGACGTTCGCGGAGCTCGAGAAGAGCTCGCTCGATATCGTGGTGGTCGGCACGAAGGACAGGATCGTCATGATCGAGTCCGGAATGAACGAGCTGACCGAGGAAGACGTCATAAAGGCCATAGAGTTCGGCCATAAGAACCTGATAGCTTCGATAGAGCTCCAGGAGAAGATGAAGAAGGAATGCGGAAGGGCGAAGCTGACGGACGTAAAGATAAATACGGTAAATGAGGAACTTTACAGGAAGGTCGGCGAGCTTGCGCACGATAAGGTAAAGGAAGTCGAGCAGAAGTCAAGCAAGGAAGAGCGCGAGGAAATAATGGATATCCTTGCCAAGGACCTTATCGAGAAACTCGTGGTAGAAGGCGCGGAATGGACAGAGAACGACGTCAAGAACGCGCTTATAAAACTCGAGAAGGAACGCGTAAGGCAGTCGATCCTGAAGGATAAGAGAAGGGTAGACGGGCGCGGGTTCAAGGACATCAGGCAGATATCGGGCGAGGTCGGGGTGCTTCCGAGGACGCACGGTTCCGCGCTGTTCACCCGCGGGCAGACGCAGAGCTTGTCCGTTACTACTCTCGGCACATCTGCCGATGAACAGACGATAGACGCGCTTGAGGGAGAGACATCGAAGTCCTTCATGCTGCATTATAACTTCCCGTCGTTCTCTGTCGGGGAGGTGAAGCCCGTCAGGGGCCCCGGAAGGCGCGAGATAGGGCACGGCGCCCTGGCCGAGAGAGGCCTTAAGCCCGTGATGCCTACGAAAGAAGAATTCCCGTATACGGTCAGGGTCGTTTCGGAGGTCCTCGAATCCAACGGGTCATCCTCGATGGCCACCGTCTGCGCGGGGACGTTATCGCTTATGGACGCCGGCGTGCCTATCAAGGCCCCCGTTGGCGGCATAGCGATAGGGCTTGTCAAGGAAGGCAATGAGCACGTGGTCCTTACTGATATAGCGGGCCTCGAAGACCATTTCGGAGACATGGATTTCAAGGTCACCGGGACGGAGAAGGGCATAACGGCCGTGCAGATGGACCTCAAAATAGACGGTATCGGTTTTGATATCATAAGGGAAGCCCTGCAGCACGCGAAAGAGGCGAGGAAGACGATACTTGAGAAGATCAGGCAGACGCTCGCCGAGCCGAGGAAGGAGCTTTCGAAATATGCCCCGAGGATCGTATCCTTCAAGATCAATCCCGACAAGATACGCGATGTCATAGGCCCCGGCGGCAAGGTCATACGCAAGATAATCGAGGACACCGGCGTTACGATCGACATCGAGGACGACGGCACGGTCAATGTCGCTTCGGCGGACGGGCCGGCGCTGCAGAAGGCGATAGACATAATCAATTCGCTTACCGAGATGCCGGAGGTTGGGAAGATATACAACGGCAAGGTCAAGAGGATAATGCCGTTCGGCGCATTCGTAGAGATATTGCCCGGGCAGGAAGGCCTCGTCCACGTATCGGAGATGTCGAACGAGTATGTCAAGAACGTGGATGATGTCGTAAAGCTCGGCGATGAATTCCCGGTCAAGCTCATGGAGATAGACGACCAGAACAGGCTCAACCTGAGCAGGAAAGCAGCCATGCCGGGCGCAGTAGACAGCCCTCCGGGCGAAAGGCCCCAGAGGGAGCGCAGGGAACCCAGAGAGGGCGGACGCGAAAGGAGACCTTATAGGAAGTGAAGCAAGAGAGGATAAACGAGATTTGGGGCGTTCTTCTCTTTGCCTTAAGTGTCCTTATCTTCATAAGCCTGATCTCTTATGATCCGAACGACCTCCAACTCTTTACGTCCCATCCGAACGTTTATACGCGAAACTACGCGGGTATTATAGGCGCCTATGTAGCGGCAGGCATGTTCAACCTGATAGGTTTCAGCGCGTATATAATCCCGGCGCTCACGGCGACGTGGGCGATAGGCAAGTTCCTTAATAAGGTCCCGCAGAAGTTCTATTTCAAGCTTCTCGGGACCTCGTTCCTTTTTATAGCTTCAAGCGCTATCCTCAGCATGGCATCATCCCCGCAGAGCAATGCCGTAAAGGTGTATTACGGAGGCATGCTCGGGCTCTTCTTTTCGGATTTCTTCGTAAAATACCTCGGAAAC
>JAGONY010000050.1 GCA_017992785.1 Candidatus Omnitrophota bacterium
GTCTTCGCCTATTATGCTGTTCCCGCCCGAAGCCCTCAGGACTATCGGTATGTCGTTCGACGCGTCGACGCAGTTGCGCGGAACCCCGCGCGTAGGCATCAGCGCGTCGGTATACGGAAGCAGCGGCTTGATCGTCTTCGCGGGGTCCTCGAGTTTCGATACCGGCCCGAGGAAATATCCGTGGTCGACGGCGAGCATCACTGTGCGTCCGTCATTCTTTATTATGCGGCTAAGCCGGTTCTTAATGCCCCAATCCATGCGTATCTCCTTATTTGGCGGGTGTTTTCAATTATACCCTATTTGCGGCCGATTTCAAGAAGCCTGTTCTTCTCTATGAGATGCTGGAGAATTTCCAATTCGTTCCTGTCAAACCATATGCTGTCGCATGCGGGGCAGCGGTCTATCTCCACGGGAAGCCCGTACGAGAAGAATCCGCGGTACATCTTCTTTCCGCATGTCGGGCAGTCGAGCGGATCGGTTATCTTGTAGTAGTTCGGGCGCGGAGAGAGCCACATGACCTTCTGGAGCGAGTCGGCCATATCCTTCACCTCCTGCGAGAATGAATAATTCTCCCTCGCGAGGACCCTCGACACGACGCTACTCTTCGCGCATATCCCCGCGCAGAAGCCGCATTCAAGCACGGGCGCACCCTCATAGAGAAGCTCGGCGAGGGGCTGCTTGCAGCGCGGGCAATCGCGGCCTGCCGTTGCTTTCCCGGCAGACCTGGCCTTGATCGCCTGCGTAAGCGCCGCATCCTCCGCGGCATGCTTTATGACGCCTTCCCTAACGTTCGATACCCATGAGGAAGGGTCTATACCGAGCGATAGCAGGTCCGCCATGGTGAACGGCCCCTGCCATGAATTATTTTTGTATAATATCCAGTCCCTGACCGGGGACTCGAATACTTCCTCGGGCGGGACCTTGCCCGTATCGGCGGGCACTTTCGGAAGCGGCCTTATCGACTTCTTAAGCCCCGCGAGGTCCGCATGGGCCATGTCCAGTAATACCGCGAGCCTCTGCCTCACCGGCGGATGCGTCGATAAGAGGTCGGGAAAAAGCCCTTCGGACTCGTCGAAGGCCTTAAGGTCCGTGTTCATTATGAACAGCGGCGCCAGCGATGACGGCACCGCGCCTACTCCGCGCCATCCTCTCGAAATTATGTAAAGGGATTCGGCAAGGGCTATAGGATTGCGCGTAAGCCTCACCGCGACGGCATCCGCGCGGTATTCCCTCTGCCTCGAAATGAACATGTTGAGAAGCAAGTTGACCTGCTGGACTAAAGCGAGTATGACCGACACGATGATAAGGTAAACGGCGAACCGCGAACCGACATTTATCCCGTGGTCGTCCCTGTCCGAGGAGTCCCTGAGCGTCAGTCGGTTGATCACGTCGAGCAGCGCGGCGTAAATGCCGAAGAGCGAGCATATGACCGTCGTCGAAAAACTGTCCCCGGACGCAATATGCGCGGCCTCGTGGCCCACGACCGCCTCGAGCTGGCTCCTGTTCAGGCGTGAGAGGAGCCCCTCCGTAATGCCGATCACGGAAACGCCTTTTCCGTCGGATATCGCGAACGCGTTCATGCCGGATACCGGTATCACATAGCAATCGATATGAATGCCTCCGGTAGCGACGGAGACCTCGTCGACTACGTTCCTGAATACCCTGTGGTATGAGTCCTTCTTGTCCGGGATGTGGGCGTCGAGCATCGTGAGGATGCCCGGGATCATATCCTTCGTGGAAAAATACCAGTGTATATAAGCAAGCAGGAACGATACCGCGAAGACAAACAGCGCTTCCGCGGGCACGAAGAGCGGCGCGCGTCCCGTGAGGGCCGAAGCTAGCTGGCCGGAAAAGAACGCCTTCGTCACGAGCCAGAGTATCTCGGCGATGACGAAATAAAAGGCGAGCAGGAAGACGAAGACCGTCTTTATGACCCACGTCTTCTGTTTTTCTATGTCAACGAATGAGTAAGACATCCGTCCCCTACGCGAAATTCACTTTCGGCGGCTCTTTCTCCGCGAGGTCCTTCAGTTCGAAGAATTCCGCGGGCGTGAACCCGAACATCGAGGCGACGGTATTCGTCGGGAACATCTTTGCCGTGGTGTTATACCTGGTAACCTCGTCGTTATAATACTGCCTCGCGAAAGCTATCTTGTTCTCGGTCGAGGTCAGCTCTTCCTGCAGGGCCAGCATGTTCTGGTTGGCTTTGAGCTCCGGGTATTTTTCTGATACGGCAAAGAGCGAACGCAACGCGCCGGTCAGCAGGTTCTCCGCGCCTTCCTTGTCCTTTACCGATGTCGCCTGTGTGGCCTGCGTGCGCGCCTTTATGACGTTCTCGAGCGTCTCTTTCTCGAACTTCATGTAACCTTTTGCGGTCTCGACGAGGTTCGGTATCAGGTCGTGCCTCCTCTTGAGCTGGACGTCTATCTGGGCCCAGCCGTTCGTGACCCTGAGCTTCAGCTGCACGAGGCCGTTATAGGCCCCGATGAGCCAGAGCACCACCGCGATGACTGCGATAAGCAGGATAAAAACAGCTACCATGGCATACCTCCTTGTATTGATCCGCGAAGCGAATCAGCTGTGGGGATTGATTATCACCTTTATGGAATCTTGCGCTTCCGCGACGAGCCGGAACCCTTCCCCGGCTTCCGCGATGCCGAACCTGTGCGTTATCATATCCTTTACGGCAACCTTGCCCGAGCCCAGCAGGCGCATCGCCTCGAGATGCTCCGCGGGTGTCGCGGCGTAGGAACTCGTCAGCGTGACCTCGTTCCTCCAGAATATGTCGTTTATGGGCTTATTTACCGTGAGGCCTTTTTCGGAGGCCGCGAAAAACAGCACGGTGCCGCCGCGCTCGACGGAGTCCAGGCCCTGCTGTATCGCCGGGGCCGCGCCGGCGCAAATTATGACCACGTCCGCCAGCATGCCGTTATTGATATCTTTTAATTTCTGCGGCGCCCATTCCGCGGCGTTGAAGGCGCGGTCCGCGCCGAAGCGCGCCGCAGCGTCGAGGCGGTATTTTGACAGGTCGGTCGCCGCTATGACGCCCGCGCCGGACGCGCGCGCGTATTTTACATGCAGCAGGCCCGATATCCCGCTGCCTATGACGAGGACGGTATCGCCCTTTTTTACGCCGGCTATCCTCTGCCCCCTCAGCACGCACGCGAGCGGCTCGATAAAAGTCGCTTCCTCGAACGTGACGTTATCCGGGACCTGGTATACGCCGCCCTTTTCGATGTTTATCGCGGGAACGCGCACGAATTCCGCGAAACCTCCCGGGAAGAAATTCGTCTTGCGCAGCGTCTCGCAGGCGGTCTCGTGGCCTTTAAGGCAATATCGGCATGAGCCGCACGGGACGTGGTGCGATACCGCGACGCGGTCGCCGGGCTTCAGGCCTTTCACTCCTGCGCCTATCTTCTCGACGGTGCCCGCTATCTCATGGCCGAGCACGAGCGGCACCCTGTCCTTGCGGTACCACTCCATGACGTCGCTGCCGCATATCCCGCTCGCAATGACGCGCACGAGTATCTCGCCGCCGCCTGCCTCCGGCACGGGCATCTCTTCGGTGCGCACATCGTCATTTGCGTAATACATCGCTACGCGCATTTGCTTAACCCCTATCCCTTGCGGGGCCTTAATGCTTATGCTTGCAGTTCGCCGGGCAGCTTGGCGCCGCCTTTTCGCAGGGCTTCGCCCCGGTCTTCTTCTTGTAGTCCGTCTCGTAGAACCCTGAACCCTTGAATATTATACCCGAGCCGCCGCCGATAAGGCGCTTTACAGCGCCTTTGCATTTGGGGCATTTGGTAAGGTGCTTGTCGGTCATCGACTGGAAAACCTCGAAAACATGTTTGCATTTCTGGCATTCGTAATCGTAATGGGGCATATTATCCTTCCTTTACCGCCTGGTTAAAGCAGGAACCTTCCGTACAGGTAATCCTCTGTGAAATCTATTATGTTCTCCATCATCCTTACGGCCTCGACAGGATGCCGTCCCACCGCCGTCTCGCCCGAGAGCATCACGTAGCTCGTGCCGTCCATTATCGCGTTCGCGACGTCGGTGACCTCGGCGCGGGTCGGGCGCAGGCTCTCGGTCATGCTCTCGAGCATCTGCGTTGCCGTTATGACGAATTTGTTGTCGCGGTTGCACCTCTTTATTATTATCTTCTGTATTATCGGTATCTGCTGTATCGGCATCGAGACGCCCATATCTCCCCTGGCAATCATGATGCCGTCGGAGGCCGCTATTATCTCGTCGATGTTGCGTATGCCGTCGCGGTTCTCGATCTTCGCGATGACCTTGCAGCACGGGAGGCGCGGTTTCACGAGTTTCGCGATCTTCAGTATGTCTTCCTCGTTCCTGACGAACGACTGCGCGATGAAGTCGACCTTGTTCTTTATCCCGAACGCGATATCTTTTCTGTCCTTCTCGGTGATCCCGGAGAATTTCAGTTTCGCGCCGGGCATGTTGACGCCTTTCCTCTCCTTTATCATGCCGCCCGCCCAGACAGATGTCTCTACGCGGTCCCTGCATATCCTCTTGACCTTCAGGGCTATATTGCCGTCGTCGATGTAGATGAACTCCGCGCCTTTTATGTCGCATAGGGACCCGTGGTAATCGAAGGGTATGACGTTTCCGCATCCGACGGCGCGGCAATTTGTCAGGATCACCCTCTGCCGTTTTTTTACCTCAACGGGCTTCCCGCCGTCGAGCTTTCCTATCCTTATCCTGTACCCCTCGAGGTCCTGCAGTATCCTTATCGGCTCCTTGCGGCCCCTGTTGATCTTCCTTATGATATCGATCTTCGCCTTCTGGTCCCTGTACGAGGAGTGGGAAAAATTCAGGCGCGCGATATCCATGCCTGCCTCGCCCATCTTCCTTATAACTTTTTCGGAAGAACTTGCGGGCCCGAGCGTGCATATGACCCTGGTCTTGTTGCCTGTTTTCCTGCCGCGCGCGGCGGCCTTCCTTATAGCCAGCAAAGTTGGTCCTCCGCTAAATAATCTTTTTCTATCGCGTAAGCCAGCGCCCTGCACCCGTGGCAGCGGTCTATCTGGCAGTTGCGGCACTTCCCTTTCAATTTGGATTTATCGGCTGTGTCGCGCAGCACGGTATTATTCTTCACTATATACGCAAGGTCCCTGCGGAGCAGGTTACCGATCACGAGGTCGAACCTGCGGCACGGCAGGAGGTCGCCGTTGGGCATTATCGCGAACGCGTCGTCGCCGAGGTTGCATTCCGCCGTCAGCAAAGTCGAGCGGCCCTCTTCATATTTTATCCAGAAGGCCTTGCACGGCAAAACCTCGCTCTCCGCCAGGTCGGCTTCCATATATTCGCATATCTCCTTTACGGCCTTCTTCCATTCCTCTTTCTTCATGACCTCGGCTTTCAGCGCGCCGCTCTGTCCGAGAGGGATGAACCTCTCGATCATCAGCCCGTTGACCCGCAGGTCCCTGCATAGCTGGAACAATGCGGGCAGCTCATAGGAGTTCGAACGCATAAGCGTAAGCATTATGATCACGTCCAGGCGCGTCTTCTCCTGGATGAGGTTTATCTTCTCGAGCGCGGTCCTGAAGGCCCCCGGCCTCCTTATCGCGTCGTTCGTCTTCTCGGTCGCGCCGTCGAGGGAGACCTTTACAGCCTTGAGCTTCCTTATCCCGCTCAGCGCCTCGAGCGACTTTTCGTCTATCAGGCTCGCGTTCGTGATGACCGCGAGCTCGCCGGTCCTCTCCTGCCCGTCGAGGAAACGCAGCAGGTCGAAGAGGTCTTTCCTGAGGAACGGTTCGCCTCCGGTTATGTTGAAGTTTATCTTCCTGCCCTTCGAATACGGCGCTATGTTCTCGTATACCTTTATGAGCTCCGTCAGGCCGAGTTCGGAATTGCGGGTGAAGCGGTGCTGGTAGCAGTGCCTGCACCTGAAATTGCACGCGTCGGTTATATGCCACTGAAAAAACAGCCCGTTTGACCTGTCAGTCCTCATATCACTCCCCGATCACCTTCACGAGCACCCTCTTCTTCCTCTGCCCGTCGAATTCGCCGTAAAACACCTGCTCCCATGGGCCAAAATCCATCTTTCCCTTAGTTATCGCCACGACGACCTCGCGGCCCATTACCGTCCTCTTCAGGTGCGCGTCGCCGTTGTCCTCGCCGGTCATGTTATGCCTGTATTTGTCCTTGCCGTAAGGCGCCAGCCTCTCGACCCAGTCGAGGATATCCTTATGGAGGCCGGATTCGTCGTCGTTTATGAAGACGCTCGCCGTGATATGCATCGCATTGACCAGGCAGAGCCCTTCCTTTATCCCGCTCTTCTCAACGGCCTTCTCGACCTGCGGCGTGATGTTCACGATATCATAACGTTTTTCCGTGTTGAAAACCAGGTATTCCGTGTAGGATTTCATAGTATGGTAATTATAACAGGAATTGCCCCGGGTGACAATAAGTGATATGATACCGTCGGAGGTGCGATATGGCGAAAATAACTGGTTTTCTTGCTCTGGCCGCCTTTATGGTCGTTACCGCGGCGCCGGCTTTGGCGCAAACGGATTATCTCCCGAGGAATGTCCGTATTGAAGTCGAGTTCAGGGAATACGGGGAGAGCGGAAAAGGCATCGGAGCGGCGCAATGGCGCACAGGCAGGAACAGCTCTTACACTAAGCAGTTCATCGTCGTGTCGGACGGCCTCTCGGCAAGCATATTCGTGGGTGAAGAGGTCCCCTACGTCGAATATTACGTAAGTTTCCTCTATGACAACGCGTATATATCCTCGAATGTTACCATAAAAGAGGTCGGGACCAAG
>JAGONY010000009.1 GCA_017992785.1 Candidatus Omnitrophota bacterium
CGCCCGAGAGCCTTTCGGGGTTGTCTCCGACGGTCGAATGATGGTAGACGCCGATACCCAGCTCCGCGAGCTTTACGGACAACCATTGCTGGTTCGTGTTAAGTATCTGCCCGAGCAATATCTCCGTCCCTATCGAGATGATCTCAGCTTTCATAACCAGGATTATAGCATAAATGGCTTGCCACAGGACAACTAATTGGATATCATATTACGAGTTGGGGAAAACAACTTCGGGAGGGAATGATGTCAAAGTTCGGGTTTTTCTGCGTGTTGACGGTATTGTCGCTCACCTGCTTTAACCCCGCCTTTGCGGATGAAGGATGGAAGGCCTCGGCTTCTTCCGTGGAAGAGAAATTTACGCCTGAACTCGCCATTGACGGCGATATCACGACGCGCTGGTCCAGCCAGTTCGCGGACAACCAATGGTGGTCCGTCGATTTCGGAGCGCTTAAGGACATAAAAAAGATCACTATAATGTGGGAGGAAGCATATCCTGCGAAGTATAAGGTCCTCGCTTCATCCGACGGCAAATCATGGCAGTGCGTATTCGAGAACAATCTTGGCAAAGGCGGTTCCGACATCATCCCGGTAAAAGACCTCAAAGCCCGCTACCTGAAGGTCGAGATGGCGAAGAGGGCCACGCATTGGGGTAACTCCATAAGGGAGCTTAAGATCAACGAACCTGACCCGATAAAAGCAAAGGCGTCCGCGTCTTCGGGAGACTCCGATTACGCCGCCCAGAAGGCGATCGACGGCGACATGCAGTCCCGCTGGTCGAGCAACTTCGAGGATAACCAGTGGTGGCAGGTGGATTTCGCATCCCCTTATAAGATCTGCGGCGTCATGTTGAAGTGGGAGACGGCATTCACGGAGATATACAATATAGAAGTAAAGGACGCTTCGGGGAAATGGAAGAAGGTGTACGAGACGTCCGACGGCGACGGCAGCACGGATATCGTCTACTTCGACCCGGTCGAGGCGACCTCGCTCAAGATCAACTGCGTGCAGAGGGGGACCGGCTGGGGAAATTCGCTTTGGGAGGTATCATTCCTCGACGGGAATAACCCGCCGGTGGTATCGGGCGACGGCAAGACGACAGTCATAAAGCTCCCGTCAAGGATGGACCTCGGCGGTGTTGTGCTATCCTGGGCGGATGATTACGCGAAGGAGTACACGCTTGAGATCTCGAAGGACGGCAAGGATTTCAAGGAGGTCTACAGGACCGCCGAAGGGAACGGCGGCAAGGACCTTATATATTTCAAGGCCACTCCGGCAAAAGAACTGAGGATCAACTGCATAAAACCGGCTTCGGGAAGCCGCTGCGCAATAAAGGGGTTCGAGCCGAAGAGCGGCGAGGAGCAGGCGACGCCGATAAAGATCTACCAGGCGCTCTCGAAGGAATCTCCTGCCGGATATTATCCGATGTGGCTGAGGCGGCTGCAGGAGTTCTGGACCGTGACCGGCGTGCCGGATTCGGATAGTGAGGGATTATTCACGGAGACAGGCACATTTGAGCCGTATAAAGACGGATTTTCGCTGATGCCCTTCGTTTACGACGGAAAGAAGCTTTACACAGCCGAGGATTGCAGGGTCTCCCAGGCGCTAGCGGACGGCTACCTGCCGATACCGTCGGCCGCATGGGACCATTCCGACTGGTCTCTGGAGATAACGGCCTTATCGACAAGAGGTTCTGAAACGTCATTAAGGTATGTCATCAGGAATACCGGCAAGGCCGCTTTGAAGGGCAAGCTTTTCATCGCTGTGCGCCCCGTACAGGTCAACCCTGTCTGGCAGAGAGGCGGTTTCAGCCCCATAAACAGGATAGAATGCAAGCCGCCGGTCCTTTCCATAAACGGCAGGGATTGCCTTGTATCGGCAACGCAAGGAGTATCGATGGGCGCGGCCGAACTGTCTAAGGGTGACGCGGTCGATTTCATGAAGAAGGGCGAGCTTCCGCCCTCGCTTACGGCGGCCAGCGCGGAAGGGACGGCATCCGCGGGGCTTTCATTCAATGTGGCAGCCGCGCCGGGCGAAGCTAACACGTTCATAATACAGATGCCTGCCGTCAAACCTTCCGACTTCGATTCGGACCTTCTGAAACAAAAGAGGTTCTGGAAGGATGAACTCAGCAGGGTCTACATCGATATTCCTGAGATGCGCATAGTTGACGTAATGAGGACGAACGTCGCGTATATACTCATCAACAAGGACGGCCCGTGGATAAAACCCGGTTCGCGCAATTACAGCCATTCATGGATCCGCGACGGCGCGCTGACGAGCGCGGCGATCCTAAGGATGGGCATAAATGACGAGGTAAAGCAGTGGCTCGATGCGGTCGCCTCAAAGGTAACCGATGACGGATATGTCCCCTATCTTATCTTCGAAGGAGGGAATCCGATCGGCCTTAACGATCACGGCACGGGTGAAGGGGTCGAGTGGGATGCGCAAGGTGAATTCGTCTATGCCGTCCGGAATTACGTGGATTACTCGGGGGACAGGGGATACCTCCCCTCCATATACCCGAAGGTCGTGAAAGCGCTTGAGTTCACCCGCAACCTTAGGCGACGCAATATGGGCGAGGAATTCAAGAACGACCCGAAGAAGAAGCCGTATTACGGTCTCCTGCCTAAGTCGAACAGCCATGAGGGCTATTACCCCGCGCAGACGAGCTACTGGGATGACTTCTTCGCCATAAGGGGTTTCAGGGACGGCATATACCTCGCGGAGCTCATGAAGGACGCGGAGGGCGCGGAGTGGATGCGCAAGGAGCTTGATGATTTCCGCAAATGCCTATACGAGTCGATACGGCTCGTCGTCGAGAGGGACAGGCTCGACTATATCCCCGGTTGCGTCGAGAAAGGCGATTTCGACGCCACGTCTACCGCGATCGCAATAGTTGCGGCAGGAGAGTTAGAGTACATGCCGAAAGAACTGTTGAAGAAGACGTTCGACAAGTATTACGCCGAATTCGTCAGGGGAATGGTCCCGGGCAAGGAGAGGACGTTCACGCCTTACGAGGTACGCACTGCGAACGCGTTCTTCAAGATGGACCAGCGCGACCGCGGCCTTACGATGCTTCGTTATTTCCTGAAGGATTCCGTCAGGCCTTTCGGCTGGAACCATATGGCTGAGGTGGTCCACGCGAAGGTCCGGGCTCCCTCATATATCGGCGATATGCCGCATACGTGGGTAGGTTCCGGGTATGTGGACGCTGTCCGCACGATGTTCGTCTATGAGGACGACGGCAAACTTATACTCGGCGCAGGGCTCGCCCCGGAATGGTTCGAGAAGGGCATAGAAGTAAGGGATATGCCGACACTCTACGGAAAGATCTGCTATAAGATAGTAAAGAAGGGCGATAAGATAGAGTACTTCCTGTACGGTAACGCGAAACCGCCGAAAGGCGTCAGGTTCGTGCTGCCGAAAGAGCTCAGGAATTGCACCGTCGAGGAGATGAAAGCCGGGAAGTGATAATAGATATTCACACCCACGCCTGGCCGGATAAGGTGTCGCAGAAGGCGAGGGAGAGCTTAGAAAAGCTGTTCGGCGAGAAGATGGTCTGCGACCCTACTGCGGCCAACCTGCTCGAACACATGGACCGGAACGGGATTGACATAAGCGTCATCTGTTCCGTCGCGACAAGGCCTGAACAGGTCGCCGGCATAAACGACTGGCTTTTCGGTATCAGGAGCGAACGGTTAAAGGCCTTCTGCGCGTTCCATCCCGGTTACTCGGGCTGGAAGGACGAGCTCAAGAGGATACGCGATAACGGCGACGGCATAAAACTCCAGCCGGAATTCCAGGATTTCTTCGTCGATGACGAGAAGGTGTTCCCCGCGTATGAACAGATGGAGAGGGCCGGATTGCCGGTCCTGTTCCATTGCGGAGAGGAACTCTCGGGCACGATGTCCGTCAGGTCGTCGCCGTCCCGTATCGCGAAAATAAAGGACAAATTTCCCGGCCTCAGGATGATCGGGGCTCATTTCGGGGGATTCCGCCTCTGGGGCGAGGTCAGGCAGCACCTGCTCGGAAAGGATATCTACCTTGACACTTCATTCTTCTTCGGGTTCCTCCCCGATACCGAGATAAAAGACCTTTTATTGTCCCACAGGCCGGACCGCCTGCTCTTCGGGACCGATTTCCCGCTCACGGACCAGGGCAAGGACCTGGGCTATATCGGCCGGCTTGATATTGACAAAGGGCTTAAGGATATGATATTGTCAAAAAATGCAAAGGATTTGCTGGATTCCTTGAACGGAAGGAGGTGAATGATTGATGAGGTTATTTGTGATCGCGATATTGATGGTATCGATGGCCGTATTGGTCGGATGCGAGAAGAAAGAGAGCCTTTCCGTGACGACTCCGAGCGGCACAGTGACGGTGAAGTAAGTCCTGCTCGTTATATCATGCTGTTGTTTTGACGGCGGCTTTCGGTTTTATCTGATAGCCGCCGTTTAGGTTGCGTCAAAATAGCCCGCCTGATTTCCCTTTACAAAGATGTGCCGTAATCGTATAATAATTCAGTCGTGAGGCGATAAGCCCTGCCTAAAATATTTGAAAGAATTTCCCTCAAGACGCCGTCTATTACCTTGTTGGCGGCGCATAAACCATATAAACCTAAAGGAGGGAAGAATATGGTAAAGAAGGAAGCGAAGGAAACGAAAAGGGAAGAGAAACAGCAGGATAAGGATAAGGTAACTGCCGAGAGGACCAAGGCGCTCGAGCTGGCGCTGGCGCATATCGAGAAACAATTCGGCAAGGGCTCTATAATGAAGCTCGGCGGGGATACGCACGCGAAGGTAGATTCTATACCGACCGGAGCGCTCTCCCTTGACATAGCGATAGGCGTCGGCGGTATACCGAGAGGCCGCGTAATAGAGATATACGGGCCCGAATCCTCAGGCAAGACCACGTTGTCACTGAGCATAGTAGCGGAAGCGCAGAGAAGGGGCGGCGTAGCGGCTTTCATTGACGCTGAGCACGCGTTCGATTCAACATACGCGAAGAAACTCGGCGTCAACCTCGACGACCTGCTGATATCACAGCCCGATTCGGGCGAACAGGCGCTCGAGATCTGCGAGACGCTCGTGAAGTCAAGCGCGGTAGACGTTGTAGTCGTGGACTCCGTCGCGGCGCTTGTGCCGAGGGCCGAGATCGAGGGCGAGATGGGCGACTCGCATGTTGGCCTGCAGGCAAGGTTGATGTCGCAGGCGCTGCGCAAGCTGACATCCTCGATAAGCAAATCAAAGACGTCGGTAATATTCATAAACCAGATCAGGGAAAAGATAGGCGTAATGTTCGGCAATCCCGAGACGACACCCGGCGGCCGCGCGCTTAAGTTCTACGCGTCCGTAAGGCTTGATATAAGGCGCATAGATAACATCAAGATGAACGACGTTTCCGTAGGAAGCCATGTCAGGGTAAAGGTAGTAAAGAACAAGGTCGCCGCGCCGTTCAGGCAGGCCGAGTTCGATATAATCTATAACGAGGGGATCTCACGCACCGGCGATATCATAGACCTCGCGGTAAACCTCGGGATCATTGAAAAGAGCGGCTCATGGATCACGTACGGGGAGCAGAAGATCGGCCAGGGCCGTGAGAACGCCAAGACATTCCTCAAGGAGAACCCGAAACTCCTGCACGAACTCGAAAAGAAGATCAGGGACAGCGTTATCGCGTAAATAAGCAAGGAGGTAGACCAGCCATGTTTAAGCGGTTTGTCTATGTGACATTACAGTTGGTGTTGGCGGTATCCCTGTGCGGGTACCCGCATACAGGCACTGCCGCTACCGACGGGGACGTAGCCGTCGCGAAGTCGCTCGAGAACGCATTTGCCGGTGTCGCTGACAGGGTAGGCCCCTCCGTCGTGGCGATATCAACGATGCATACGGCGAAGATGCGCAGCCCCGGAGGGATGGGTGATGACGAGATGTTCCGGCAGTTCTTCAAGGACTTCTTCGGCGACATACCCGAACGCGAGTACATGCAAAGGGGCATCGGCTCCGGGTTCATCATAGACCCCGACGGTTATATATTGACGAACCATCACGTCGTTGACGGCGCCGACAAGATAGAGGTCATCCTGCCGGACGGAAGGAAATTCGAGGGCAAGGTCAAGGGGCAGGATACAAGAGCCGACCTCGCGGTCATAAAGATCAGCGCGTCGAACCTCAAGGCGCTTGACCTGGCCGATTCCGATAACGTAAAGATAGGACAGTTCACGCTTGCCGTGGGCAACCCGTTCGGCATATCATCCAAACCGACGGTGACCGTAGGTGTAATAAGCGCGCTCAACCGGTCCCTGCCGAGGTCAAGCCGGGGAGACCGTGATTATTCCGACCTGATACAGACCGACGCGGCGATCAATCCCGGCAACAGCGGCGGGCCTCTCGTAGATATTGACGGCAAGGTCATAGGAATAAATGTGGCGATAATATCGACGACGGGCGGTTACCAGGGGATCGGCTTCGCGATACCGATCAATGTCGCCAAGAGGGTGCTCGGCGACCTCATATCGGGCAGGAAAGTGCTTTACGGATGGCTCGGCGTAAACGTGCAGGACCTCGATGAGGACCTCGCGAAACAATTCGGCCTTTCCGGCACGGAAGGAGTAGTGGTCGCAAAAGTGATGAGCGGCAGCCCGGCAGAGAAGGGCAGGATGAAGACGGGCGACATAATCAGGAAGTTCGACGGGAAACCGGTAGAGAACGTGCGCGAACTGCTTAAGCTGGTAGGAAGGGCGCCGATCGGGAAGAAGACAAAGGTAGTCGTTCTGCGCGACAGGAAGGACGTGACGCTCGATATCGAGGTCGCGCAGAGGCCTGAGGCGATCGAGGAATTCGCCGATGCTGAGCTCGGTTCATGGCGTGGCATAGAGGTTATAGAGAAGGACGGCGTAACGGTAAACAGCGTCGAGCCCGGAAGCCCCGCGGATGCCGCAGGGCTCAGGCGCGGCGATAAGATACTCGAGATAAACAGGAAGCCGATAAAGAATGTGACGGATTACAACAAGGTCACAAAAGGCCTTAACGGGGATGTCCTGCTGTTGACGAACCGGGGATATGCCGTTATCAAGGAAGAGCCGAAAGAAGGGCAGGAAAGAAACGAAAAACGGTAATATCGGCGCGGAAGATGAGGCATTGCACAAAGCGAGGGCGGATGCCTTAAGGCTGTTAAGGTTCCGCCCGCGCAGCGTCAAGGAGATGGCAGGACGCCTTAAACAGAAGGGGCATCCCGGCATCGTCATTGCCCGCACGATAGATGAGTTTGAAGGGAAAGGCCTTCTCGACGACAAGACCTTCGCGAAACTCTGGATAGGCGACAGGATATCGCTGAAGCCCGCCGGTAAAAGCCTCATTGTAAGGGAGCTCAGGGCAAAAGGCATCGGAGAAAATATGATCGAGGCGGCCTTCGCCGAATATAAGGGCGTTTTCGACGAGGCGGAGTTGGCGGCCCCTCTAGCCAGGAGAAAGATAGCGGGGCTCAAGGGTCTTGAGCCGGAGAAGGCAAAGAAAAAGCTGTTCGATTTTTTAAGCCGCAGAGGTTTTTCCTATAACACGATCTGGAAGGTCATCAAGGATAATTATGACTACGGACCAACTGAGGAGTAAATTCCTGAAATATTTCGAGTCGAAGGGGCATCCCGTCGTCGTTTCGGATTCTTTGGTCCCGAAAGACGACCCGACGGTCCTTTTTACCAGCGCCGGCATGAACCAGTTCAAGGACTATTTCCTCGGCAAGAGGAAGGATATCAGGCGCGCCGCGAGCTGCCAGAAATGCCTAAGGACCGGTGACCTCGATAATGTAGGCAAGACGCCTTCGCACCATTCGTTCTTTGAGATGCTCGGGAACTTCTCCTTCGGCGATTACTTCAAGGAGGACGCGATCGCCTGGGCATGGGAATTCCTGACGAAAGAACTCGGCATGAAGGAAAAAGACCTCTGGGTGTCGGTCTATGAAGATGACGATGAAGCGTTCAAGATATGGAAAGAAAAGATCGCGGTCCCTGAGAGCAGGATCTTAAAATTCGGCGCGAAGGATAATTTCTGGCCGGCAAACGCGCCCGAAGAGGGCCCTAACGGCCCGTGCGGCCCGTGCTCGGAGATATATTTCGACCGCGGCGAGAAGTACGGCTGCGGAAAACCGGATTGCAAACCCGGATGCTGCCGCAGGCACGTTGAGGTCTGGAACCTTGTGTTCACCCAGTTCAACAGGGTAGGCCTCAACAAACTTGAGCCGCTGCCTAACAAGAACATAGATACAGGCATGGGGCTTGAGCGGCTGGCTTCCGTCATGCAGGGAGTGCCGACTAATTTCGATACCGACATCTTCAGGCCTATCATAGACGAGATAAAGCAATTTACCCAAAAGGATGAAGCCGGCCACAGGAACGCCATTGCCGACCATGTGCGCGCCGCGGTCTTCTGTATCGCGGACGGCGTACTTCCCGCGAATACCGGCAGGGGTTATGTGCTGAAGACCCTCATAAGGCGTTCGCTGGTCCACGGGAAGTTCCTGGGCATAAACGAGCCGTTCCTGTTCAAGCTGGTCGACAGCGTGGTCCGCGCGATGAAGGGCGGGTATCCCGAGCTGGGCGAACGAAGGGAAAATATCAGCGTCATAATAAAATCTGAGGAAGAAAAGTTCTTCCAGATAAACGAGGATGTCAGGGCCGACCTTGAATCGGCGGCGGCGGAGATAAAAGCAAGGAATGAGAACGTCATTCCGGGGAGCAAGCTCTTCTATTTCCACGATACCCGCGGCCTGCCGCTCGACCTCATCAGGGAGTTCGCTGCAGGCGAGGGGCTTGAGCTTGATATAGCCGGATACGAAATACTTATGGACGGGCAGCGCAGGAAATCCCGCGGCGCGACAAAGTTGACCGGCGAAGTATTCTCCGAGACGCTTACGGCGGCGGTGCACGGTACGGGATCGAGATCGGAATATATCGGATATGACGCGCTTGAGTCAGAGGCGTCGATAATCGCGCTGGTCAAGCAGAACAAGGCGGTAGGTTCAGTTGAGGCCCCGTCTGAATTCGCCGCGATCCTCGACAGGACACCCTTCTACGGCGAGACGGGCGGCCAGGTCGGAGATACCGGCAAGCTTGAAGGCAAGGGGTTGGATATCACCGTCACGGATACGAAGCTGGTCGAGAAGGTGCCGGTCCATATTTGCAGCATAAAAGAAGGCAAGGTAAAGGTCGGAGATAAGGTGAAGGCCGCCGTCGACAGCCAAAGAAGGATGGCTATCGCGCGCCACCATACCGCGACTCACCTCCTTCAGGCCGCACTTCGCAAGGTCCTCGGGGCGCACGTGAACCAGTCGGGTTCCTTGGTCGCGCCGGACAGGCTGCGGTTCGATTTCACGCATTTCAAGCCGATGAGCGCGGAAGAGATCGAGGCGGCGGAATCCCTCGTCAACGAATATATCATGAAGAACGCACCTCTTAACGTCCGCGTGATGGATATTGACGAGGCGAAAAAGATCGGGGCGACCGCTCTTTTCGGTGAAAAGTACGATAAAAAGGTGCGCGTAGTGGACGTAAAGGAGATATCAAAGGAGTTCTGCGGCGGCACGCACCTTGGCGCTACCGGCGAAATAGGTTTATTCAAGATAATGTCGGAGGGCTCGGTCGCTGCAGGCATACGCAGGATCGAGGCAGTCGCCGGCGAGGCCGCATACGGAAAGATAAAAGAATCGGAAGCCATATTGAAGGAAGTCGCGGATTCGCTTGCCGTAAAACCCGCCGGCCTGCCGGCGCAGATAGAAGCCCTTCTCGCCAGGGTAAACGACCTCGAGAAGAAGCTTAAGGGCCTCCAGTCCGAAAGCGTCAAAGAGAAGGCGAAAGAGCTTGTGTCCGCAAGGGAATTATCGGATAATAACATATACGTTGTCTCTAAAAGGCTCGACGGATACGCGCCCGACACCCTTGTAAACCTTACCGATGCGATAAAATCGTCCATGGGAAATAACGCGGTCTCGATGCTTGCAGGCGCCTATGAAGGGAAGGCATTCGTCGTTGTGGGGGTCACGCAGGACCTGTCGAAGGGCGTCGTCGACGCTCGCGCGATAATAAAGACGATCTCCTCCGCGATATCGGGCGGCGGCGGCGGCCGGCCGGACCTCGCGCAGGCCGGCGGAAAAGATATCTCGAGGCTGGATGAAGCGCTTGAAGCCGGGAAAAAAGCCGTAAAGGAAATCAAAAGATGAAGATAGTAAGGCTATACAGCAAGGAATTCGGGAAGCTCTGCAGCCGGTATAATAACCGCAAGAAGAGGGTCTCGGAAAGCGTAAGCAGGATCGTCGAGGACGTAAGGCTCAACGGCGATGAGGCGGTCATAAAATATACGAGGAAGTTCGACAAGGTCAAGCTCTCGGCGAGGCAGCTTCGCGTCACGGAGAGCGAGGCGAGCGGCGCGTTCCAGGACATCGATTCGGAGTTCATATCGGAACTCAAGAACATCATAGATAACGTAACGAAGTTCTACAAGAAACAGGTCAGGAACAAGAAATCGTGGAGGATAGTTGACGAGGACGGCGTGGTGCTCGGGGAAAAATACGAGCCGATAGAGCGCGTCGGCATATACGTGCCTGCCGGGACTGCCCCGCTCGTTTCTACCGTATATATGACCGTATTGCCCGCGAAGGTGGCAGGCGTAAAATCGATAGTGCTTTGCACTCCGCCGAACAAGTTCCAGAGCGTCGACCCGTATATACTGGCCGTCGCGAACCTGCTGAAGGTCGACGAGGTCTATAAGGTCGGCGGCGCGCAGGCCATAGCGGCGCTCGCGTTCGGCACGAAGACGATACAGAAGGTGGACAAGATAGTCGGGCCGGGCAACGATTACGTGACGGAAGCGAAGAGGCAAGTATTCGGATACGCCGATATCGACATGATAGCGGGCCCTTCCGAGGTCGTTGTCATGGCAAACAGGTCGACGAACCCGCTGTTCGTCATAAAGGACCTGGAGGCGCAAAGCGAGCATTTCAAGGGGCTGCCTATACTCGTGACTACCTCCAAGCCGCTCGCGAAGCTGGTCAGGAAGGAAGTAACGAACGGGTATATCATAATAGCGAAGAACATGGAAGAAGCGTGCGATGTCGTGAACCGGCTCGCTCCGGAGCACTTGCAGATAATGGTGAAGAACCCGCAAAAGTGGCTCAAGAGGATAAAGAACGCGGGCGCCATATTCCTCGGGCAGTACAGCCCGACCGCGATAGGCGATTACGTCGCCGGGCCGAGCCATGTGCTGCCGACAAGCGGGACGGCGCGTTTCTTTTCGGGACTGGGCGTCGAGGATTTCGTGAAATCCTCGCACATAATATCGTATTCGAAGAAGGCGCTCGAGAAGGCCAAGAGGTCTATAGAGAAGATAACGAAGCTCGAGGGGCTCAGCAAGCACCTCGAATCCATCAAAGCGAGGTTCTAAATGAAGAAGAGGGCCGTTAAGCTTAAGCGCAGGACCACAGAGACCGACATAAAGGTGGATCTGAATATCGACGGGACGGGTAAGTTCCGCGTATACACCGGGATTGGCTTCCTCGACCATATGCTCTCGCTCTTCGCGAGGCACGGATGTTTCGACCTGAAGATTATCGCCAAAGGCGACCTCAATGTCGACATACACCACACAAATGAGGACGTAGGCATAGCCCTCGGCGAGGCGATGGCAAAGGCGCTCGGCAACAAGAAAGGGATACGCCGTTTCGGATCGAGGGATGTGGCTGTCCCCATGGAAGAGGCGCTCGCGCGCATAGCGCTCGATATCAGCGGGAGGCCGTCGCTGTATATGCGCTGCACGGGCAAACCCGTTCCTCCGACGCTGCTTGACAGGCAGGGCTATAATCTCTCGAGCGCGAAGCAGTTCCTCGAGGCGTTTGTAAGGAGCTCGGGCATAAACCTGCATATCGAATACCGCGGAGAGGACCTGCATCACGTGCTTGAGGCGATATTCAAGGCCTTCGGAAGGGCGTTGTGCGACGCGACGAGGATAGACCCGAGGGTAAAAGGCGTCCCGTCGACAAAAGGGAGATTATGAAGCAAAAGATAACCGTACTCGATTACGGCATGGGCAACCTCAGGAGCGTGTCGAAAGCGCTCGAAGCGGAAGGCGCTTCCGTCATAGTATCTGATAAGGCCCGGGATATCCTTAAGGCGGATAAGCTCGTTTTCCCGGGAGTCGGCGCTTTCAGGGACGCGATGTCGGAACTCAAGTCCCGTAAGCTTGTCGGACCCATGATGGAATTCATAGAAGGCGGAAAGCCGTTCCTCGGGCTGTGCCTCGGCATGCAATTGCTCTTCGACAGGAGCGAGGAAGCCGTATCATGCAGGGGCCTCGGTATAATAAAGGGCAAAGTGCTCAAGTTCAGGTCGAGGAAGCTCAAGATACCGCACATGGGATGGAACCGGCTTTCCGGAATAAAGAGGGGCTGCCCGTTGTTCAAGGGCATTCCCGAGGGTTCGTATGTCTACTTCGTGCACTCATATTATGCATTGCCCGAGAATAGATCATCCGTCAGCGCTTATACCGATTACGGGTTAAAGTTCGCGTCGGCTATATGGTCCGATAATGTTTACGCCACACAGTTCCACCCTGAGAAGAGCCAGGCGCTGGGGCTTAAAATCATGAGGAATTTCGTAAAGATATGATCGTCATACCTGCTGTTGACATAAGAGGAGGAAACGTTGTCCGGCTTTTCAGGGGGGATTTTTCCAAAGAGACCGTATATTCCAGCGACCCCGTGAAGACATCGCTCTGGTGGCAGAGTGAAGGCGCAAAGAGGCTCCATGTCGTTGACCTCGACGGCGCGCTGGAAGGCAAGCTGAAGAACCTCGATTGGATAAGGAAGATAACCGCGTCGCTCGATATACCCATAGAGGCCGGCGGCGGGATAAGGACGGAGGCGGATCTCCAGACTGTCATAAGGGCTGGCGCCTCATACGCGATACTCGGGACCAAGGCTTGCGAGGACGAGGAGTTCCTGAAAAGGGCGGTCGACAAGTACCGCGAAAAGATAATCGTGAGCCTCGACGTGAAGGACGGTTATCTGCAGACAAAGGGCTGGGTGAACCCGACGGAGATAAAAGCTATAGATTTCGCCCAGAGGATCAGGATGTTCGGGGTCCAGACCGTCGAGTATACCGATATATCGAGGGACGGGACGCTGCAGGGGCCGGGATTCGGCAACATACTGAAGTTCCTCGGGGAAGTCAAGATAGACATGATCGTCTCGGGAGGCATCTCGACTCTTGCCGACCTGAGGATACTCCGTGATTACAACAGGAAGGAAGTGGTCGGCGTCATAGTCGGCCGCGCACTCTACGACAAGAAGATACTTCTTAAGGACGCGAATAAGGTATGCTCGCAAAAAGGATAATACCCTGCCTTGACGTGAAGGACGGCCGCGTCGTCAAGGGGGTCAATTTCGTGAACTTCCGGGACGCGGGAGACCCCGTCGTCAACGCGTCCTTCTACGAGAAGGAAGGCGCGGATGAGCTCGTATTCCTCGATATCACGGCAAGTTTTGAGGACAGGGATACGATGATAAGCGTGGTCCGCCGCACCGCCGAACAGGTATTCATGCCGCTTACCGTGGGCGGAGGCATTAGGAACATCTCGGATATAAGAAACCTGCTGAACGCCGGGGCGGACAAGGTGTCGATTAATACCGCCGCAGTAAAGGATCCCGTCCTGATCCGCGAATCCTCCGACAGGTTCGGCAGCCAATGCATCGTTGCGGCGATAGACGCAAAGCGCGTGGGCAAAAAGTGGGAGGTATTCATCCACGGGGGCAGGACGCCTACGGGCATCGATGCCGTAAAGTGGGCAAAGGAATCCCAGAAACGCGGAGCGGGCGAGATATTGCTCACTTCGATGGACAGGGACGGCACTAAGGCGGGTTATGACATCGAGCTTACCAGGGCCGTATCGGAAAATGTCGGGATACCCGTCATCGCATCGGGCGGCGCAGGATTGCCCGCGCATCTCTATGACGGGTTCGTGAAGGGCAAGGCAGACGCGGTACTGGCGGCATCGATATTCCATTTCAGGGAATATTCGATAAGGCAGGTAAAAGAGTACTTAAAGAGAAAAGGAGTCGCCGTAAGGATATGAATAAGTTCATCAAAGGGTTGAAATATGACAAGAACGGGCTGATACCGGCGGTAATACAGGACTACGCCAACAACGAGGTCCTGATGGTCGCATATATGAACGATGTCGCGGTAAGAAAAACGATCGGGACGAAGAGGGCCCACTTCTACTCGCGCTCAAGGAAGAAGCTTTGGCTTAAGGGCGAATCGTCCGGGCACGTCCAGAAGGTGAAGGAGATCCGTTTCGATTGCGATGCCGACTGCCTTCTCGTGAAGGTGGAACAGGTCGGCGGCGCGTGCCATACGGGTTATAGGTCATGCTTTTACAGGAAACTGAAGGACAATAAGGGGAATACGGCCGTATCGGGAAAGAAGATGTTCGACCCCGACAAGGTCTACAAAAAATGATGGAATATGTACCGTCCAGGAAAGAATTCGGCCGCCTTTCTAAGAAAGGCAACCTCATCCCGGTCTATGCCGAGATAACGGCTGACCTTGAAACGCCGGTCTCCGCCTTCATGAAGATAGACAGGGGGGATTATTCGTTCCTGCTCGAATCCGTGGAAGGCGGGGAGAAGATAGCCCGTTATTCTTTCCTGGGTTCAGGGCCGTCGATCGTATTCAGGAGCAAAGGCAGCTGCGTTGAGATAAAGGAGGACGGCAATACAAAACGCTTCACCGCGTCATCCGACCCGCTCGAGGAGATGAAGGGCGTCCTCGGAAGATACAGGTTCGTGCACACTCCCGGCCTGCCGAGGTTCTGCGGGGGGCTCGTAGGGTTCATGGGATACGATATGGTGAGATTTTTTGAGGAATTGCCCTCGAAAAATCCGGATGACCTCAACGCGCCGGACTCTGTCTTCATGCTTACGGACACGATATTGATATTCGACCACGTTAAGCACAAGATAAAGGTCGTCTCGAACGCGCATGTCGAGGGCGATCCTTCAAGGGCGTACGACGCCGCCATAAAGAAGATCAACGGCCTCATAAATATGCTCGGCGCGCCGCTTGCGGCCGGGCGCAGGAAGATCCGCGCGACGGAACCGGGCATTGATTCCAATTTCACGAAGAAGGAATTCGTTGCGCTGGTCAGGAAAGCGAAGAGCTACATCAGGGCAGGCGATATAATCCAGGTGGTGCCGTCCCAGAGGTTCAGCACAAAGATATCGTGTTCCGGCATCGACCTATACCGTTCGCTGAGGATGATAAACCCTTCGCCTTATATGTACTACCTGAAGATGAAGGAGATCTCCCTTGTAGGGGCATCGCCCGAGCTGATGGTCAGGTGCGAAGATAATGTAGTTGAGCTGAGGCCTATCGCCGGCACGAGGCCGAGAGGCAGGAACGAGGCCGAGGAGAAGCGGCTCGAGAAGAACCTGCTGTCGAGCGTGAAAGAGCGCGCCGAGCATATAATGCTCGTTGACCTCGGGCGCAACGACATAGGAAGGGTCTGCAAATACGGGACGGTAAAGGTCTCCGAGCTCATGACTATCGAAAAATATTCGCACGTAATGCATATTGTCAGCGAATGCACCGGGAAGTTGAGGCCCGACAAGGATATGTTCGATGTGATCAGGGCAACGTTTCCCGCCGGCACGGTATCTGGAGCGCCGAAGGTAAGGGCTATGGAGATCATCGAGGAGCTCGAGAATACGAGGCGCGGGCCTTACGCTGGCCTCGTCGGGTACTTCAGCTTCTCGGGGAACACCGACACATGCATAAATATCAGGACCATAGTGATGAAAGGCGGCAGGGCATTCGTGCAGGCGGGCGGGGGGATCGTGGCAGATTCCGATCCCGCGAAGGAATACCAGGAGACCGTCAATAAGGCCAAGGCCACGATAAAAGCGATAGAGGCCGCGGAGAAGGGGATTGTTTAGATGATCCTTATGATAGATAATTACGATTCGTTCACCTATAACCTCGTGCAATACCTCGGTGAAATGGGGCAGGCGCTTAAGGTCATCCGCAACGACAAGATATCGGTGGGGTCCATCTCCGGCCTCAGGCCGAAGAGCATCATAATATCTCCCGGGCCGGGATTCCCGAAAGACGCGGGAATATCAAACTCCGTCCTGCGCGAATTTGCGGGAAAGGTCCCGATCCTCGGTGTATGCCTGGGCCACCAGTGTATAGGTGAGGTCTTTGGCGGCCGCATCGTAAAGGCCTCAAGGCCCATGCACGGCAAGACGTCTCTGATATACCATAACGGCAAGGAGATATTTAAGGGGCTTCGCAACCCGTTCGCGGCTATCAGGTACCATTCTCTTATTGTAGAGCGAAAGTCGTTGCCGGACTGCCTCGAGGTCATCGCCCGGACAAAGGAAAAAGAGATAATGGGCCTCAAGCACAGAAAATATCCCGTATGGGGAGTGCAGTTCCACCCTGAATCTATACTCACTGCAGAAGGCAAGAAGCTGCTCAAGAACTTCCTGGAGCTATCCGAATGATCAAAGAAGCGATCGCGAAACTTGTAAGGTCTGAGGACCTCTCAAAACCGGAGATGGAGCTTTCGATGGAGGATATAATGACGGGGCAGGCGCTCCCGTCGCAGATCGCGTCCTTCCTGACGGCCATGAGGATGAAAGGCGAGACGCTCGATGAGATAGTAGGCGCCGCCACCGTCATGCGCAAGCACGCGACTAAGATAAAGACGAAGCACCCTGTCATACTGGACACCTGCGGGACCGGAGGCGATGAGATGCAGACGTTCAACATTTCCACCGTCTCCGCATTTGTAGTGGCCGGCGCAGGCATCGCCGTAGCAAAGCACGGCAACCGCTGTGTCTCTTCGAAATGCGGAAGCGCGGACCTGCTGAAGGCCCTCGGGGTGAACATAGACGCGCAGGAGCATGCCGTGTCAAAATGCCTCGATGAGATAGGCATCGGTTTCCTTTTTGCCCCGATACTGCACAAGGCGATGCAGTACGCTGTCGGGCCGAGAAGGGAGATAGGCATCCGCACGATATTCAATATCCTGGGCCCGCTTACGAATCCGGCTAACGCTACGCACCAGCTTCTCGGCATTTACGATCATAAGCTTACGAGGCCGATAGCCGAGGCGCTCGGACGGCTTGGGTCAATTCACGCGCTTGTGGTGCACGGTAATGACGGGCTCGACGAGGTGACGACAACGGATTCGACGCAGGTGTCCGAGTTCAAGGGCGGCAATGTCAGGGATTATGAGATAAACCCGAAGGAATTCGGTATAAAGACTGCTAAACCCGGGGATCTTAAGGGCGGCGATATCAGCCAGAACGCGAAGATCGCGCTTGCCGTCTTAAACGGTGATAAAGGGCCCCATCGCGATATCGTCCTTATGAACGCGGGCTGCGCGATATACGCTGCGGACGGGGCTGGCAGCATAAGGGAAGGCATAAAGATAGCGGAGGAATCAATAGATTCCCGGCATGGCCTGAAGAAACTCGAACAGCTTAAGGAGGTCACAAGCAGATGATAGGATTACAGGAGATAATTGAGCACAAGAAACACAAGCTTGAACGCGCGCAGGAGATCCTTCCTCTTGAAGAGCTGGAAAAGCGGGCCGTTCCCGTAAAGAACAGGGGATTTAAGTCCGCAATTTCTAAAGGCGGAAAGATCAATCTTATCGCCGAGGTAAAGAAAGCGTCGCCGTCGCACGGCTTGATCAGGCGAGATTTCGACCCTTCCGGAATAGCCAAGATATACAGGAAAAGCGGGGCTTCGGCGTTGTCCGTCCTAACGGAAGACAAATACTTCCAGGGGAGCATGGATGACCTCAGGTCTGTCCGTGACGCCGCCAACCTGCCGATAATGCGCAAGGATTTCTTAATCTCCGAATACCAGATATTCGAATCGGCTGTCGCGGGCGCGGACGCGATCCTTCTCATCGCTACGGCATTGGACAGGGGAATGCTCAAGGCGCTGTTCCACGAGGCGAAGTCCCTCGGGATGGATACGGTCGTCGAGGTGCATAATGAGCGCGACCTCGAAAAAGCGCTCGGGATAGACGCCGAGATAATCGGCGTCAACAACAGGAACCTGGAGACCCTGGAAGTTGACCTTCAGGTGACCCGGGAATTGGTGCCTAAAATTCCCGCCGGGAAGATAGTCATCTCAGAGAGCGGGATAAGGGACCCCGAAGATATGCAATCCCTGGCAGGGACAGGCATAAAAGCCGTCCTTATAGGCGCCGCGTTCATGGAATCCGACGACATATCTGCCGAGGTCAAAAGGATCATGGGTTGGTAAGGGTAAAGGTCTGCGGGATAACGAACCTTAAGGACGCCGAGGCGGCTTGCCGGCTTGGCGCGGACGCGCTCGGATTCGTCTTTGCGAAGAGCCCGAGAAGGATAGATGCTGAGAAGGCAAGGTCTATATCCTTAAAAACGCCTCCGTATGTATCTTTAGTTGGCGTCTTTGTGGATGAAGATATCAAAAAATTGCTGAAGATAGCGGAAAAATGCAGGATTGACTGCGTCCAGCTTCACGGCAACGAATCGATTAACTATTGCAAACAACTTAAGAAATATTATAAAATAGTCAAAGCGGTAAGGATAGGAGAAAAAAAGGATCTTGACGGCTTGTCCGGCTACGATGTTGACGCATTCCTGCTTGATACATACAGGCCCGGCAAGGCGGGAGGTACGGGAGAAAAGTTTGATTGGAACCTGGCCTTACGCGTAAAGAAGCTTGGCAGGCCCGTAATACTGTCGGGCGGCCTTAAACCGCGAAACGTTCGCGGCGCTATCAGGAAGGTAAAGCCGTATGCCGTAGATGTATCGAGCGGGGTCGAATCATCACCCGGCCGGAAGAGCATGAAACTCATGAAGGAATTCATTCAAAGAGCTAAAAAGACATCTTAGGAGAGGGGCCGCGATGGGTTCAAACAAAAGATTACACCGCCGTCTGGCGCTTGATGTAGAGGTTAAGTGGCACAGGAAGAAAGACAAGTCGTCCAGCAGCAAGGCATACATGTTCAGGACAAAGAACTTCGCGCGGCACGGCCTCTTCCTTAAAACCGACAAGAAATTCAGGCTCGGCATGGATATGGACCTGGAATTCATGCTGCCGACGGTATCGCATCCTGTGCTCGTCTCCGGGAAGGTAGCGTGGATTGCCGACAAGGACAGGAACCCGACGTATTACCCGGGCATCGGCGTCAAGTTCACGAAGATCGACCCTGAGGACAAGAAAGACCTGACGAAGTTCCTAAACCGCAAGTTCAGGAATTACAAGGATGCCCAGGAACTCAAAAAGATGTACCTTACGCTAATAGACATGGGCGCAAGGCTGGTGGAGCTCGGTGAGAGGCATCCGGGGGCCATTTACTTTAAGAAGGCGGTTGATAATTCGATAAAAGAGATCTCGGAGGTCGCGCACCTTATCGATAAGGAAGTATCCGAGATAAAGAACCTTTAGGAGATGTGCACGGAATGAACGTTTTCAAGACGGTATTCTTCCTCACGTTATTGACACTATTGCTGATTCTTGTCGGCGGATGGATAGGCGGCAGGGAAGGCATGGTCATCGCCTTCTCCATTGCGCTCGTGATGAACTTCGTCACGTACTGGTTCTCCGACAGGATAGTCCTCGCGATGTATAAGGCAAAGCAGGTTACAAGGGCCGATTATCCGAAACTTTTCACGATAGTATCCAACCTGTCGACAAAAGCGGGGCTGCCGATGCCCAAGGTATACGTAATGCCGGTCGTCACCCCCAACGCGTTCGCTACCGGAAGGGACCCCTCGCACGCCGCAGTTGCGGCGACGGAGGGCATCATAAGGCTTCTGTCCGACGATGAACTTGAGGGCGTCATAGCCCATGAGCTTTCGCATGTCAGGAACAGGGACACGCTTGTGATGACGGCGGTTGCGACCATTGCGGGCGCCATTTACATGATCTCCGATATGGCAAGGTTCGCGATGATCTTCGGCGGCAGGGGAGATGACGACAGGGACGGCGGCAACCCGATGGCCGCGCTCGCCCTTATAATACTTGCGCCGATCGCCGCCACGCTGATACAGCTGGCGATATCCCGTTCGCGGGAATATATGGCCGACGACTCGGGAGCCGACATATGCGGGCGACCGCTCTCATTGGCGAACGCGCTGAGGAAGCTCCACGGCTACTCGCGCCGTATGCCAATGGACGCAAATCCCGTGACCGCGCATATGTTCATAGTCAACCCCCTCACGGGGCGCGGATTCCTTTCATTATTCAGCACACACCCGCCGATCGAGCGCAGAATAGCGCGCCTTGAGGAGCTAGCGATAAAGCCGAGATAGATGGACTGCTCGCATTTCTTCGGCAAAAAGGGCGTGCTCGCCGGCAGCTTCCGGGATTACGAGTTCCGCCCGCAGCAGGCCGAGATGGCCGGGTCGGTCGAGCGAGCGATAAAACAAAGATCCCACCTGATTGTTGAAGCCGGGACCGGCGTAGGGAAATCTTTCGCATACCTCGTCCCCGCCATAGATTTTGCGGTATCCTCCGGTAAGAAGTCGGTCATATCCACGAACACGATAAGCCTGCAGGAACAGCTCGTAAAAAAGGACATACCTTTCCTGGAAAAGGTCCTGCCGCTGGATTTCAGCCATTGCCTCGTAAAAGGAAGGTCGAATTACCTTTGCCTCAGGAGGCTCAACAGGGTCCTGTCGTCGAAGACCGACCTGCTGGAGTCGAAGGAAGAAGTGGCGAACCTCCAGGCGATATTCTCGTGGTCCAAGGTCACCGAGGACGGCTCGCTGTCGGATTTTGTGGCCGAGCCGGACCGGAAGGTATGGGAGAGGGTCTGTTGCGAGCATGATACCTGCCTCGGGAAGAAATGCGCGCACAAGGACGCCTGCTTCCTCATGAAAGCCCGCCGCAAAATGCAGGAAGCGGACCTGGTAGTCGTCAACCACCATCTCTTTTTCTCGGATCTTGCCCTGCGCCAGTCGGAGTGGGCGCTCTTGCCTGATTATTCCTGCGTTATCTTCGACGAGGCCCATACGATAGAAGACGTCGCGACCGAGCATCTCGGCACCGAAATATCGAACTACAGGATCAAGCATCTTATGGACTCCCTCTATAATCCGGCAAAGAGGAAGGGATTCCTTGCCTCGATAAAGGAGTCCGGCCTTAAGGATGCCGTAGCCCGCGTCCGTAAGGCGTCAGAGATATTCTTCGACGAGACATCTGATTGGCTCGGCAAGGACCCAATACGCCGCGTCAGGAACCCGGATTTTATAGACGATAACCTTTCTGCCCCGTTGAAGGATATCAGAGGCCTCCTGAAGGACAGGGCCAAGCGCTCGGTCTCAAAGGAGGAAGAGACCGACCTCAAATATTACATGGCAAGGGTCGATGCCCTTGTCGGCGCCCTTTCCGCTTTTATGGGGCAGGAGATGGGCGACTACGTCTACTGGGCGGAATCATCCGGCAGGCGTTTCAGGAGGATAGCGCTCGACTGCGCGCCGGTCAATGTGGCGCCGGTATTGAGGGATATGCTGTTCTCCAAGGTAGATACCGCGGTATTGACAAGCGCAACTTTATCTACGGAAGGCGGGTTCGGATTTATAAAATCGCGCCTCGGAATAACGAAGACGGACGAGATGCTGCTCGGTTCGCCTTTCGATTACGAGAAGAACGTGAGGATATACATCCCGAAAAAGATGCCGGACCCGAACGATTATGCAAATTACAAGGAAGAGGTCGTGAAGAAGGTGAAGGATTACGTCACGAGGACGGAGGGCAGGGCTTTCGTCCTGTTCACGAGTTACAGGTTCATGGATGACATATATGAACAGACATCCGGTTATTTCTCCGACCTCGGCATACCGATAATGAAGCAGGGCCTTGGCCTGCCGAGGACAAAGATGCTTGAAGCGTTCAAGCGCGAAGTCGGCTCGGTAATATTCGGGGTAGATTCGTTCTGGACAGGTGTCGACGTTCCCGGAGAGGCGCTCGGGAATGTGATTATTACCCGACTGCCTTTCGCGGTCCCGGACCATCCTATATCCGAAGCGAGGATGGACAGGATAAAACAGGAAGGACGCGACCCGTTCTCCGAATACAGCCTTCCGCAGGCCATCCTTAAGCTTAAGCAGGGTTTCGGCCGGCTGATAAGGACAAAGAACGACGCGGGTATAGTCGCGATACTTGACAGCCGCATCCTCCATAAACCCTACGGAAGAAAGTTTTTGTCGGCCCTGCCGAAATGTGAGATAATAATAGAATGAAGAAAAAGAAAAGCGGGCTCTATATCGGGCTCATATGCTGTGCCGTCATCGGGTTTGCGTATCTTCTCGGGTTTTTCGAGCTCGCAGAATATCATGGCATGGACATACTGTTCAGGCTGCGAGGCCCGCGCCCGGTCAGCCCCGAGATCGTTATAATCGAGATAGACGACGCGTCCCTTAAAGCGTTCGGCAGGTGGCCTTGGGACAGGGGATACCATGCCGAACTTCTCGACATAATAGAAGATTACGGGCCGAAGACGATCATATTCGATATATTGTTCAGCGAGCCGCAGGAAGACAAGCCCGGCGAGGACAGCATGCTTGCCGAGCAGACCAGAAAGACCGGCAATGTCTTCTATTCCTCATTCTTCGACCTTTCCCAGGATAATATACGCAAAAATATAATAAAACCCCGCGACATTACGATGCCGCTTCCCGAGCTCCGCGAGAGCGCGAAAGGCGTCGGTTTCGTCAATATCCTCGTGGAACCCGACGGGAAGGTGCGCAAGGTCCCGCTGACTATTGGGCATGACGGCATTGATTACGTCTCTATAGACATGCTCGCCGCCGCTCATTTCACGGGCGTAGGAAGCGGCAAGATGAATATACATACGGACGCGAACGGCATGATGTGGATAAATTACCCGGGAGAGTTCGCGCGGTTCAAGCGGCTCTCATTCGCCGAGGTGGCGCTTTCCGGTATACAGAAGCAGGACGGCGAGAAAGCTTCGACCGACCTCGGGATCCTGAAGGACAAGATAGTAATTATAGGCATGACAGCCACGGGGTCGGAGGATTTCTGGGCGACCCCGGTGTCAACACTCTATCCCGGCGTGGGCATAAGGGCAAGCGCGGTCAATACGATATTAAGGAAGGACTTCGTACACAGGGTGTTCAGGCCGGAGATCCTTATCATACTCTTCGTGATAGGGTCCACTCTCGGGACCGTGCTGCCGAAGAGGACGCCGGTCGAAGGGCTTATGCTATTTGCGTCCCTGGCGGCGGGGATCCTGCTCGTCTCCTACGTCTCGTTCGCTTTCTTCAATATCTGGATCGATTATGTCACGATCCTCGTGCTGTTATGCGTCTGCTATCCGGCCATAACGCTTAACCAGCTGATAATAACGAAGTTCGAAAAGGGCCTCATTGAAAAGGAACTGCAGATAGCAAGCCGTATACAGCAGTCGATACTGCCGCAGACCCTCCCGCACTCGATAGGCATAGAGATCGGCGTCAAATGCGTCCCCGCGAAGCATGTGGGCGGAGATTTCTACGATTTCATAAAACTCATCTATGATTTCATAAAGCTAAAGGAGGACAGGCTCGGCGTCGTCATAGGGGACGTGTCGGGCAAGGGTGTTCCGGCGGCCCTTTACATGGCCAAGGCGATGGCGGATTTCCGAGGCCTAACGCATGATTTTATCGAGCCGAACGAGGCGATGACCGCGATAAACGACAGGCTAGTCGAGGAAGGCGTCTCCGGGATGTTCGTGACGCTGCAATACCTCATATACAAGCCCAAAGAGAGGACCGTAAAGTATTCTAACGGAGGGCATAACCCGCTCGTATGGGTCAAGGAGAGCGGTGAGGTGCTCTCGCTTACCCAGTCGGTCGGCAGCCCGATAGGCATAATACCGGGCTCGGAGTTCACCGCGGACGAGTTCAAAGTGTCGAGCGGCGACGTATTCGTCATGTATACGGACGGAATATCCGAAGCGCGCGACAGGAACCTAAAGGAATTCGGCGAGAAGAGGATTCTCGATACGGCGCTTATCAACAGGCGCCTTTCCGCGCAGGAGTTATCCGATAAGATTGTGGATGAGACCCAGAGATTCAGCAGGGGAATGCCGCAACACGACGATATGACGGTTATTGTCCTTAAGGTAATCTGAGGATTTTGTTTATCTACGCTTTAAGAAACGCCTTCCAAAAAGCGCCGATCCGCCCGCGAGGAAGAGAATGGTTGAAATTGGTTCAGGGACAGCTGTAGTATTCTTCATCGTAAATGTGGTAAATCCTGATCCGGAGGATATATTATGCTCCGGGAATCCAAGCTCGTTGTACCAATAGCCCGCGTTTATTGTCCATGTGCCTATATTCGCGGAATCCGACCAGTCATGGCCGGTAAGCGATATATGATATATCGACTGAAAACCGGTCCTGTCGGCTTCGCCTTCAAATTGGTCGCCATTCCACCAGTCGCTCTCGACTCTTGAATACCAAAACCCACCTGGAGGGTTGGGAAGCTGGATATATAAATAAGGCGTAGATCCGAGTTCGAATTCCGTTACGGCAAAGGAGGATGTATCGCTCGCAACGGTATACATCTGGAATTCCTGGTAATTAGGGTCATAATCGGCAAAAACAGGGGATAAGGATACAAAAAGAGCTGCAAATACCGCGAACGCTATTGATATTTTCTTCATCGGATCGTACCTCTTTCGGTTGGCTAGATTGAACTGAATTTAGGATAATTATACCAATTTCCCGTATTTTGTCAATAAGTATTTACTTGACATAACTCCATGAAAATGGTATATTTATTCAAATCTACTTCATTCAAATTCTTTAAAAACTAACCTAATATAACCAAAGGGGCCCAGCAGATGCCGCAAAAAGTATTTCCTGCCTTTACGGTAATTTTTATCTCATTATTACTCGTTCTCCCCGGCCTACTTAACGCTGAAACAGATCCTGAACTTGACCAGGCCATTAAATTATACAAACAAGAAAATTTCGATGAAGCGGCGGTAGCCCTAAAGAAAATCAGGGAAACAGACCCGAAATCTTCGCTTGCGGCATACTACCTCGGCATAACATATAAGCAGATGCAGGATTATAAAGAAGCTAAAAAGCAACTCATCGATGCTGTCACCCTTACGCCGAGGATAAAGGAAGCCCTGCTCGAGCTTGTGGAGGTCCTCTACCAGCTCGGAGACCTGAAGGAGGCAAGGGACTATATCGGTATCGCGGAACGCGAGAACGTGAAGCCGGCGCAGACGGCGTTCCTTAAAGGCCTCGTGCTGCTTAAGGATAACGACAATGAAGCGGCTATCACCGCATTCGAGAACGCTAAGGCGCTCGATAGTTCGTTGTCCCAGCCGGCGGATTACCAGATAGGCCTTGCCAACATAAAACAGAAGAGGTTCGACGAGGCCCAGAAGGTCTTCAGGGATATCATAATCCTTGACCCGAACTCGGATATCGCGGGGCTTTCAAACGAATATATCGACGCGTTAAAAAGGAAAGAGAAGGCGGAGAGGCCTTTCAGGGCCACGTTGAACGTTTCCGGCCAGTATGATACGAACGTGCTGCTGAAACCCGGCGATGATTCGGTCGCGTCCGGCATAAGCGACGAGAGCGACTGGAGGGAGGTCGTAACGTTCATGGGCCAGTACCGCAAGAAATTCGCCGATAGGTTCGGCATTGACGGCCAGTATTCGATGTATTTCGCGCACCAGAACAAGTTAGGGCTCTATGACGTACTTAGCCACACAGTATCGGTGACGCCGAACTACTACCTCGATAACGGGACCGCGGGAGTCGTGGTCGGATACAACTATACGGATGTAGGCGAATCCAAATACATGACGACGCTCAACGCGAGCCCTGTAGTCAACTACATCTTCGCGCGTAACCATATGCTCCAGACGAATTTCGATTACAAGAAGAAGAAATTCGCGAGGGACCCGTTCATCCCGGACGAGGACCGCAATTCGAACGATTACGGCGGCGGCCTCGGTTACTACTTCTTCTTCGCAGAGAATAAGGGTTTCCTCGGCCTGCGTTACGGGGTCAATAAGGAGGACACGAAGGGAAATAACTGGGAATACCTCGGCAACAGGTTCACCGCGACGGTCCTGTATCCGTTCCTGAAGAAATTCAAGGCGAGCCTTGCGGGCGACGTCTACCTCCAGGATTTCTCGAATACGAACACGATCTTCGGCGTCAGGAGGGATGACCAGACATATACTCTGTCTTCCATGCTCGGATATAACTTCTGGAAGGAAGCCGAGCTTCAATTCAGGTATACATACGTAAAAGACCATTCAAATATAGCGGTATACGATTATGACAGGAGCATTTACAGCCTCGGCATCGAATACAAATTTTAACAAAGGAGATACATGAAATGAAAGACCGCAGCATCAAGATCATCGCGCTGGCAGCCCTTTTTATGCTCGGGAGTTCTGCGGCATTTGCGTCCGGTATAGGCAGCATAACCTCGCTCGAGGGCAGTGTAGACATTTTTAAAGCGGGATCCGTGTCCTCGTCCGCGGCCGTTCTCGGGTCCGAGATCGAGGCAGGCGACTCCGTACGTACGAAGAGCGCCTCGAAGGCAGAAATAACCTTCGCGGACCAGTCCGTGGTCAGGCTTGCGGAAAAAACGAGGCTTGAAGTATCAGATTACAGCATAGGCGCGGATGGCAAGAGGATAAACGCCGTATTGAACGTCGAGCGCGGGAAGGTAAGGGCCATAATATCGAAATCCGCGGCTAAGGACAATTTTAACATAAACACGCCGAACGCGAACGGTTCCGTAAAGGGTACGGACGTAGTGGTAGTGTTCCAAAAGTCCTCTACCGCGGTAGCCGTGATCAAAGGCAAATACTCGTTGTCGAACCCTTCCTCACCCGATAAGAAGATCGAAATAAAGAGCGGGGAGGTCTCCGTAGTCGCTTCGGATAACGAACCTTCCTCTCCCAGGATGATGCTCGCCTCCGAAAAGAGGTCGCACGAGGCCGATACATCCGTCCCGAAGAGTATGGCTGCCTCCTCTGATATTCCCGTTGCCGAAGGATACAGCCGGGCGGGAGAGATGAAGGCCGTGATCGTGAACCTGTCCGGAGATGTCAGGATCAAGAACAAAGGTGAAAAGTCCTGGCATGGCGCCAAACTCAACGAAACAGTGAGGACGGGCGATTCGATCGAGACGATGCAGAACGGTAAGGTGGAATTTAAGATAGAGAACGGCAATATCATAACGTTGCAGCAGGATTCCAACGTTACGATATCCAGGATGTCGGGAGACGGCAAGGGCGAATACGAGAACCTTTTTGAATCCACGAGCGGCAAGCTCAGGGCCCAGGTCGAAAAGCTCAAAGGTAATTCGAAGTTCGAGGTCAAGACTCCCAACGCGGTTGCCTGCGTCCGCGGTACGGTGCTGTTCCTGCATATACTGCCGAACCTGACCAGCGCATATTTTGAAAATGGGAACGGAGTACTCAAAAGCTTAATATCCGGGACCACGCAAAACATCCCGATGGGGACCGGCGCCGTAGTCGACGGGAACGGAAATATCGGCAATCCCCTGGCGCCTTCCGACGAGCAGAAATCGAACTGGCATGAAGGCTGGGAGTTCGGGAACGATGTCGAGGGATACAGCGGCCCGGAGGGTTATTCAGGCGGCGGTACCGGAGACAGCGGGAACCCGGATAACGGCGCAAACAACGTATTCTCCGATAAGCCCTTTACCGAGATCATAGGGCCCGGCGATGGCGGTGATACTGGCAGCGGCGGAGAAGAGACGGTAGTCGCTCCTGTCACGATGAGCGGCAGTATCGGTGGTGCGTTCGGTTACGAAGGCGCATCCGAAAATAATCTCTTCAATATGGCGCTTTCAAGCACTACGCCTTTGAGCGAGCAGTGGTCCGGCACTGTATCGATGGGCGCTTCCGGCGCATATAATAACCCTTATAACAGGGTATTCATCGGTAATGTCGAGGGCGAAGGCGCAAACGGCGGCGTGTTCAACGGCTGGAGCGGCGGTATCATGCACAGCTGGGACACCGTTGTATCTTCTATATATATAGACCCGTCCGGCATGGCAGGCAACCTCTTCGGGGTGCTCTCGGGCTCCAGCACAGCCAACGAAATGGACGGATACTATTGGGGCGACATGGCCGGAAGCGGCGACCTTTACGTAATACCGATGGCGCAGCTTGAGCCGGGTGTCGAATACGGGACGGAAGAGGGCCGGGGCTACGGCAGCCTTTATTTTGCCTTTGACGGCGGCAACGGATATTTAGGAACAGAATTTGACAGGCAGATGGCAAAGATCGAAGGCCAGGACTGGGGAATCTGGCGTGAAGCGCATAACGGCGGTTACAGCAACCCGAACGGCCTCACGAGCTGGAGCGCTGTCGCAGGAGGCGATTATAACGGCGGTTATTTCTTCTCGCTTGTTGAGGGAACGGATGACCTCAACGGTGCCGTAAGATTGGACATCTCGGGTTCCTATCTTGACACGTCCCGTCTCGGCGCCTATTATGGCACGATACTCGCGTATGCCGGAGAAGGCATTGAAGGCACAGGCGCCGGAGGGTTCGTCGAGCAGGCGCTTTCATCCAGCACCTATTTAGGCAATTGCGCATACTCTTCCTATGGATATGACTATCACGACGAATACTATTACGGAGGGTTCAATCACGAAGGTGATATATGGGGCTACGGGGGCACCGTAGGGGATATATGGGGAGATGCGGGATTCTATTTTGTCTCGATAGGCGAGATGGAAGAGGACGAACCTGGCTCTCTCGAGGATTTTGTATGGATGACCGACTTCTCAAACGATGGTAACGAGAAAGACAAAAGGGAATTCAGTGATGAGGGGCAAGAGGGCGCGTATTACGGGCTATCCTCGGTCACAGGCAAAGACAATGCTATAAAAGGGTCCGCGCGCATCATATATATAAATCCCGACGGCTACGCGGGAGTGAAATCCGGCAGGGTCGAGGGCGCGTATTCAAATCTTGCCGGCGCGTATATGTTCGAAGGGGATTTTGATGATGATATCAATATTACACCCGTCATAGCCGGCATAAACGCCGGCGACCTCTCGGGCTCGATCTGGTCCGAGGAAGGAGAAGGAAGGCTTGAAGGCGGCTACTCCGGCGAAGGGTTCATCGGCGGCGAGGATAAGATATACACGGCCAGTATAGTGGACTACGCGAACCATGTATCTTACGACTGGGGCATATACAGCCAGAGGCTAACGGGAGAATATGAATTACCCGAGGTAACGGACGGGGTATTCAACGCGAAGATGGGCGGCAACGATTCGTTCGGTGCGTATTACTATGCGTATGGCGAAGGAGAGGGAGAAGAGTGGTTCGATAACGATTACGGATACTGGATAGCGGATGTCAACGGGCAGGGAGAAGGGTGGTTCAACGGTTCGCTCAACGGCGTATTCCTGACCGGCACGAAGATGGGGACTATATCCGGCGACGTAGACGGCGCATATTACGACGAGGGTACCTGGATGGGTTCGGGTTCCGGCACCTGGAACGGGGATAGACTGGCGTTTAGCGGCCGCTGGGGCGAAGGAAAGAGCAGCCTCTATACTGATGATGGGGAAGGCTATATATCCTGGGCAGGCGAGGAACGCGGATTTATGGGATCAACCGTGGAGGACTGGTGGAATAACAGGTCATTCATCGCCCGCGCAATAGGCGGATTCTGGTACGATTACGATGACGCCGCGCCGAAGTTCTGGGATACCGAGATCGAAAGCTATAACGTGGAAAAAGGCGACAGCACTACGCTCGACGGCGGGGCGTATTACGGCTTCACGACAGGTATCTGGAAGAACGGGATCATGTCGGACGGCAAGGTTGCGGCGATATTCGCGGCGCCGGACGGCAGGGTCGGCATAATGAGGGGCGACGCAGAGGGCGGCTATCATGACGGCATAGAGATGTGGCAGGTCTCGATGGGCCTGACGACCGAGATAGCCGAGGGTTATTCCTACTCCCCGGAGGACCTCAGATATGACATTAACGAGGAATACATAGGGGACATGGCAGTCGGCGGCTCGTTTGCCGGGAACGGCACGATTTACGGCTATATTGATGAAGCATACAGCTATTC
>JAGONY010000051.1 GCA_017992785.1 Candidatus Omnitrophota bacterium
CTCCCCGAACAACGCGCCATCGCCGGTGTGCTCAGCGCGCTGAAAGAGCTCAACAGCCATTGGGAGGAGAACCTCGATAAATTCAGGGTCGAGACGCCTGACGGCGACCTCGACCTTATGGCGAACATCTGGAACCAGTACCAGTGCCGCTCGACGTTCAACTGGTCGCGTTCGGCCTCGTACTATGAATCGGGGATCGGGCGCGGAATGGGTTTCCGCGACTCGAACCAGGATACGCTCGGGTTTGTCCATATGGTGCCGGAGAAGGTCAAGCAGAGGATAATAGACCTCGCCTCGACCCAGTTCGAGGAAGGTGACGCGCACCACCAGTATTCCCCGCTGACAAAAAAGGGGAGGGAGCGCGGCTATTCCGACGACCACCTGTGGCTTGTATATTCGGTCGCCGAATATATCAAGGAGACGGGAGATACGGATTTCCTCTCCGAGAAGATACCCTATAACAACGAAAAGAAAGGCACGCTCCTCGAGCATCTCGAGAAAGCGATAGATTATTCGGTCAAGAACACAGGGCCTCACGGCCTGCCGCTCTCCGGATTCGCCGACTGGAACGACTGCCTGAACCTGCGCGGGCCGAACAACAAGGGCGAGTCCGTGCTCGTCGCGCAGATGCTTGTGCTTGCCGCGAAAGAGATGTCCGCTTTGCTGAAGTTCGTGAAAGAGCCGAACAAGGCCGCAAGGTTTGACGAGATCGCGGATAATATGGCGAAGAGGATAAACGAAGTCGCCTGGGACGGCGCGTGGTATGTAAGGGCCTACGACGACAATTCCAACGTGGTCGGCTCAAAGAAGAACAAGGAAGGCAGGATATTCCTCGAGTCGCAGGGATGGGCCGTAATGTCGGGCGTGGCGCCGGAAGACAGGGCGATAAAGACGCTCGATTCGGTCGAGGAGCATCTCGCCACCGAGCACGGCGTCATCCTCCAGCAGCCGGCTTACAGCGATTACCATAAGAGCCTGGGCGACGTCTCGTCATACCCGCCGGGGCTCAAGGAGAACGCGGGCATATTCTGCCACCCGAACCCGTGGGTCATGATAGCCGAATGTATCGCCGGGCGGGGCGACAGGGCGTTATGGTATTACAAGGCGATACTGCCGCCGTCGAAGGACCCGGATGTCCGCAGGGTCGAGCCGTATATCTATTGCCAGATGGTCGCCGGAAGGGACCATCCCGATTTCGGCGAGGGCAAGAACTCGTGGCTTACCGGGACGTCGGCGTGGAATTTCGTCGCGGTCTCGAAGTATATAATCGGCATAAGGCCGGATTACGACGGGCTTGTCGTTGACCCGTGCATCCCGAAAGAGTGGGAAGGGTTCAGGGCGGCGAGGAAGTTCCGTAACGCCGTCTACGATATCTCGGTCGACAATCCCGGGCATGTCAGCAAGGGAGTATCCTCGGTAAAGGTTGACGGGAAGTTCATCGAAGGGAATAAACTGCCCGTGTTCAACGACGGAAAGAAGCATTCCGTCGGGATAACAATGGGCTAACGCATAAAGGAGGGCGTGATGAAGAAGACTATCATTCCGGTTTTGGTGTTGATGGCAGCCGCGCAGATATGCTGCGCCGCAGAATACGAGGCCGTATTCAAGGAGAACATGGGCAAGTATACCTACGCGTATCCTTCGACAAGCATGATCGAGATAGCCGAGCAGGGGGCGAAGGACGGGAGGTCCTGCCTCGCGCTCGTGCTTGACCATAAGGAGTATTCCGGCGGCGCGTTCGCGTTCGCCGAACCGATAGACGTTTCGCCGATAAAGGAGACCGGGTCGCTGGAGTTCTGGATAAAGGGCGGCAGCGGAGGCGAAAGGCTCGAGGTCGTGCTTGTGAATGAGCAGGCCGATGGTAAGAAGGCCGAGAGCGTGCTGAGCCTTAATTCCGTAAGCAGCGTCGACAACCGCTGGAAGAAGGTAGAGATACCGCTGAAGCTCTTCCCGAAGAGCGGCATCTATTGGGACGCGGAAAAAGGAAAAGAACTTCCGCTCGCGTTCGACTGGAAGAACGTGACGGAATTCAAGGTCCGGACGAGGCCGACCCAGGGTAACGATGACATAAAATTGTATTTCGACGACATCGTCTTCACTAAGGATGTTGCGCCGGGCGTCAACGCGCTTACAGTGTTTGACGGCGCCTTCCCGTCCTATACGTACGCGTATCCTGACGGCAAGAGCAAGATATCCGTATCGGGCGATAACGCGTTCGAGGGCAGGCCTTCGGCGAGATTGGCGCTCGATGCGAACGACTATTCCGGAGCGGCATTCGCGTTCGGTCCGGTGGACATAAGCGGCATGCGCGAGGCCGGCGTGCTCGAGTTCATGATGAAGGGCGGAACGGGCGGCGAGAAGGTCGAGATTTGCCTCGTTCAGGCGGTGGAGCCGAAGGTAGAGACCGGCGTAAACCTCAGCGGCATAAAACCGCTGACGACGGAATGGCAGAAATGCGAGATACCGCTGAGCATGTTCCAGGACAGGGGCAAGTACTGGGATGACGCGGCGAAAAAAGAGGTAAGCGGCGATATCAAGAACTGGGACAAGATCGGCGAGCTCAAGTTCAAGATAAGGAAAGGCGACAACAAAGAATGCTCCCTATATATAACGGACGTAAAGTTCAGATTGCAGTAATAGCGGCGGCGGTATTGCTCTGTTCGTGCGCGAAGAAGCCCGAAGTCGAGTTCAAGGTGCGGGTCTTCGACGCCGACATGGCGGCCAGCCGCGATCATTGGGGCGATTCCTGGATAGGCAGTGGAAGCGGAAGCCGCGTCGACCGGGCCGACGACAAGATAAAACTGGCCGACCTTGGAAAAGAAGGGCCTGCTCCTGAGGGGCTTGCGCTCGATTTTTCCGGGGAGAACGTTAAAGGCGGCTGGTGGTCCGCTTGTCTGGCCCGGCCAATGTGGCAGGTCATGTCGCTCGATAATTACAGGGACAAGGGATACCTCGAGATCTCCGTGAAGGGCGCATCCGGAGGGGAGGAGTTTATCATAGGGCTTGCCGACAAAAGCAAACTGAAGAGGGAGGCGATGCTGCCTTCCTCTAAGTTTTTCACCGTCACTACGGAATGGCAGCGCGTAAAGATACCCCTTTCCGAATTTGCCGCGGTAAAACGATCCCTCGATTTCGACAGGATATCGCACATCATAATAAGGAACGGGAACAAGCCGGGGAGATTCGCCTTTTACATAAAGGACGCGGCTTTCCGTTCGGAGCTCGTCGAGAGGTCCTACCCGCTCATTAAGGTGGACCAGGCGGGATACGCGCCGGGGGAAAAGAAGGCCGCGAAGGTCTCCGGAATCGGGATAAAGGGCTACGGCGGAGGCGAATTCCATTTGGTCGACGAGGATACGGGCAAAGACGTATTTTCCGGCAGGTTGAAATACGTCTCGGGCCATGACAAGGCGACGGGCGACGCGGTGTTCGACGCGGATTTCACCGCATTCGACAGGCCCGGAAAGTACAGGGTGCGTGTCGGGAGCGCGGAATGCATGAGCCCGGCGTTCTGCATCTCCGGTTCGGCGTATGACACCGTCCTGCGCGATTCGCTGAGGATGTATTTTTACCAGAGATGCGGCACGGCCCTCGAGGCCGGGTGCGCCGGCAAATGGACGCATGCCTCGTGCCATAATGACGACGCGTACCTGTTCTCCGACGGGTCGAAAAAGATAGAAGCATGCGGCGGCTGGCACGACGCGGGCGATTACGGAAAATATGTAGTCAACGGCGGCATCGCCGCGTGGACACTGATGGCGATATATGAGCTGCGTCCGGGGAGCTTTCCCGACGGCCAGCTCGGAATACCCGAGAGCGGCAATTCGGTCCCGGATATCCTCGACGAGGCAAGGTGGGAAGTCGAGTGGTTCCTGAAGATGCAGGGGGAGGACGGCGCGGCCTACCACAAGCTGGCCGGGGAGTATTCCCCCGTCGACAGGTCCCCGGACCGGGACCAGGTGAAGAGGTTTATCATGGAAGTGTCCACCCCCGCCACCGCGAACCTGGCCGCTGTCGCCGCGATCTCTTCGCGGGCCTACGGCAAGTATGACCCGGATTTCTCAAAGAAATGCCTGGATGCGGCGGAAAAAGCGTGGGCGTACCTGAAGTCACACCCTTCGGACTATCCGCCGAGGGGTTACTCCGATCCCGTCCTGGATAATGGCGAGATCGACGGGGGCGATTACGGCGACGACCCGCAGGGAAAATGGACGCAGGGCGACAGGGACGAGAGGTTCTGGGCCGCCTGCGAACTCTTCCGCGCGACGGGAAAAGAGGAATACCACGACTACATAAAGGCGAATTACGGGACATTCAAGGACGGCCACGCGATCAACTGGCAGCAGGTGCAGAACCTGGGCCTCTATTCATATTGCATGTCCGCGTCCGCCGATGCCGCGCTGAAGAAGCAGATAATGAGGTCCCTCTTAAGGTACGGCAAAGGCATACTGAAGGCCTCCCGCGCCAACGCTTACGGCAACGCGCTGCGCAGTTACGAATACTACTGGGGCTCGAATACTGTCGCGCTGAATTACGGCGTCGACCTCGTGTACCTGTTCGAGATGACCGGCGACCGCAGGTACAGGGATGCCGCGCTTGACCAGCTTCACTATATACTCGGCAGGAACGTCTTCGGGCTGTCGATGGTCAGCGGGATCGGAGAGAAAAGTATAGAAAAATACTACCACACATGGTTTAATAATAGCGATTACGACACTTTGCCCCCGGGATTCATGGTCGGCGGGCCCAATGCCGATAATTTCAAGGTATCGCGGTATCCGGGCAGGTGCTATAAGAACGTCGGCTCCGATTTTACGGTCGACGAGATAGCGGCAAATTACAACGCCCCGCTCGTTTTTGTTTCGGGTTATTTCAAGGAGGATAAGCGATGAAAAAGATTTTTCTGGCGGCCCTGGCGATGCTGCCGGCCGCGGCCCTGTGCGCGGCGGTTGTCTACGGTATTTTCTCGGAGGAGATAGAGAAGGAAGGGACATATCATTATTCCTACCCTACGGACGGCACGAGCGAGATAAGGACCACGAATATAGAGAAGCATTCGGGGAATTACTCGATGAAGGTAACGCTTAACCCTTCCGGTTTTTCGGGCGCCGCCATAGGGAATTACCCGCCCATGGACCTTTCAAAATGCCGCGATACCGGGTCGCTTGAATTCTGGATAAAGGGCGAGAATGGCGGCGAGAAATGCGAGATACTTCTTCTCGATGACTCGAATAACGACGGCAACAAGACGGAAACGGGAGTGGTCATAACGCCGAAGTACGTGACGATAACAAAGGATTGGCAGAAGGTAAGCGTCCCGCTGAAAGCGTTCCCGGACGACGGGCAGTACTGGGACGGAGGCAAGAACGTCAAGAACACCGTCAATTGGGGCGAGATCGTGGAGTTCAAGGTCGCGAGCCGCCCCTACGACAAAAATACCGGGTTCACGGTCTATATCGACGACGTGAATATAGTGATGCCATGATAAAACGCGTGAATTCCTTCCTCGCGATGGCCGTGTGCGGCGCTTTCATCCTTCCGAATTCCGGGAACTGGTATACGAAGGACGATTCCCCGGACAAGGGTTCTTCCTCGATCAGCTTCAGCATCGACGGGAAAGAGGACGCTGACGGCGGCGACGGCTCGATATCGTTCGAATATTCCCTCGGAAAAGGTTTCCAGTGGCCGTATGTCCAGTTGTTATGCCCGCTTTCGCAGGACGGCACCGCGGACCTCAGCATGTATTCAGGCGTCTCCCTCTGGATGAAGACGGAAGGCAAGACGCAGGTAAGGATCGTCATATTTACCTCTGAGGACGGTGTCACTGACCTGAACAACAGCGGTACATACAGGCATAACGAGGTATCCATAAAGACAACCGACAGGTTCGCCCAGTACAAGATACCTTTCGAACAGTTCAGGACCCCGCAGTGGTGGTTGAGCCAGCATCCCGGCGCGGATAAGCAGATCGACTGGAGCAAGGCGATAGAGTTCGCGGTAATGGAAGACGACAGCCTCTCCGCCGGAGCGGGCGAGAAGGGGTGGATAGACGGGATAACTTTTTACAGGGGCCCGCTCGAGATAAAGGCCGCGTCGCCCGCGGACAAGGAATCCGGGGTGAAAGCGGACGCGCAGGTAAGGATATCGTTCAATTTTCCCGTGGTGCCCGAAGAGCTCCAAAAGAATTTCAGGC
>JAGONY010000010.1 GCA_017992785.1 Candidatus Omnitrophota bacterium
TGGACCTGGTAGAGATAGCGCCGATGGCGAAACCGCCGGTCTGCAGGATAATGGACTTCTCCAAGTATAAGTACGAGCAGGAGAAGAAGGAGAAGGAATCCAGGAAGAAGCAGCATGCGACCCACATAAAAGAGATAAGGGTCAAACCGAAGATTGGCGACCACGATTACCTTGTCAAATTAGGGTTCATCAAGAAATTCCTTGAACGAAAAGATAAAGTGAAGATAACGCTCGTGTTCCGCGGGCGCGAGATGGCGCATCCGGAACTCGGGAATAAAGTGATCGAGCGGTTAAAGGCGGATATATCGGAGATCGGGCAGATAGAGAAGCCCCCGCTGAGGGAAGGGCGCTTTGTCATAATGGTAGTGGGCCCCAAATAGGAGACAAGAGATGCCTAAAATGAAAACGCGCAAGGGCGCAAAGAAAAGGTTCAGGAAGACGAAGACCGGCAAGATAATAAGGCGCAAGGGTGGCAAGGGCCATCTCTTGACCGGCAAAACAAAGAAGAGGAAGAGAGCGCTGAGAAGGTCTGACCGGGTCAGCAAGAACGACCACGAAAAGATATCGAAGCTCCTGCCTTACGCTTAATAAAGACGACATAGAAGGAGAAGAAAGCAATGCCTAAGTCGAAGTATTTGCCTGCGAAAAAACAGCGCAGGAAGAAAGTGCTTAAAGCGGCAAAGGGTTATTTCCTCGGCCGTTCGAAGCAGTATAAGAAGGCCGCCGAGACGGTCAGAAGGGCGATGGTCTATGCTTACCGCGACAGGAAAGCGCACAAGCGCGAGATGCGCGCCCTCTGGGTGGTCCGCATCAATGCCGCGTGCAGGAACTGCGGCATTACCTATTCGAAGCTCATCGCCGGGCTCAGGAAACTGAAGATAGGGCTCGACAGGAAGATATTATCCGATATCGCCGTGAACGATAACGCGACATTCGTAAAACTCGTAGAAGAAATAAACAAAGCCAAATAATGCTTGAGAAGATCAAAGCCATTGAGGCCGAAGCCAATAACGAGATAAAATCGGCCGGTGACTCTAAGGCGCTCGATGATCTTAGGATAAAGTATCTTGGGAGGAAGGGCCTTGTCACCGAGCTGTTGGGCAGGATCTCGTCCTTATCTGCCGAGGAGAAACCGCGCCTCGGCAAGGAGCTCAACGCGCTGAAGTCCCGCATGGACGAGGCGATGAAGGCCAGGCAAGCGGAGATTGCAAAGTCTCCCGCCCTCCCGAAAGACTATACCGACCTTACCCTCCCGGGATTCAGGCCCCCATCAGGCACAAGGCACCCGCTTACGAAGACGATCGACGAGATACTCTCGACGTTCCTCGGCATGGGATTCAAAGTTGTCGAGGGCCCGGAGATAGAGACCGAATTCTATAATTTCGAGGCGCTTAATATCGCGCTCGACCACCCGTCCCGCGACGCGTTCGACACATTCTACATAAAGAACAGGTACCTGCTGCGCAGCCACACATCCCCGGTCCAGGTAAGGTTCATGGAGACCGAGAAGCCGCCGTTCAAGATAGTCGTCCCGGGCAAGGTCTACCGCCCGGATGCCGTCGACGCATCACATTCGTTCATGTTCCACCAGGTCGAGGGGCTTGTTGTCGGGGAGGGCGTGACATTCGCGGACCTGAAGGGCGCGCTCAGCATGTTCATAAGGAATTATTTCGGCGCGAACGCCAAAGTAAGGTTCAGGCCGCACTTCTTCCCTTTCACGGAGCCGAGCGCGGAGGTGGATGTGTCATGCTTCATCTGCGGCGGCAAAGGGTGTAGCGTATGCGGCAGGAAAGGATGGCTTGAGATCCTCGGATGCGGAATGGTCCACCCGAACGTTTTCAAGGCGGTCAAATATGACGCTAAGAAATATACCGGCTTCGCTTTCGGGATGGGCGTGGAGCGCATCGCGATGCTCAAGTACGGCATAAACGACATGAGGCTCTTCTTCGAGAACGATATGCGTTTCCTGGAACAATTCAGATGAAAGTATCCTATAACTGGCTAAAAGAATACGTATCCTTCAGCGCAGACCCGGCCGCGCTTGCCGAGAAACTGACTATGGCGGGCCTTGAGGTCAAGGGCATCGAGCAGAAGGGCGGCGACTACGTATACGAGATAGAGATCACATCCAACAGGCCGGACTGGCTCTGCCTGTACGGTATCGCGCATGAGATACAGGCGCTTTACGGGCTGAAGATGAAACCCGTAAAGGCATCTCTCCCGAAATCCGCCGCAGGCAAAGCTCCGGGGCCGTCGATAGCCATAGAAGACAAAAAAGGATGCCCGAGGTATGTAGGCGTCGTCATCGACGGCGTGCAGGTAGGCGTTTCGCCCAAAGGCATCGCCGCCAAAGTCGAGAGCGCCGGCATGAGGCAGGTCAACAATATAGTTGATATCACGAATTTCTGCATGATGGAGTCGGGCCAGCCGATGCACGCCTTCGATTATGACAAGCTCGAAGGCGGGCGCATAACCGTCAGGAGGGCCAGGAAGGGAGAAGAGCTGGTCACGATCGACGGCATAAAGAGGCAGCTCGACGAGGATATACTTGTCATCGCGGACGCGTCGAAACCGGTCGCGGTAGCGGGCGTCATGGGCGGGCGGGATACCGAGGTCGGCTTTTCCACGAAAAAAGTGCTCCTCGAGAGCGCGTATTTCGACCCGGTGCTGGTGCGCCGCGGCGCGAGAAAGCTCGGCATCTCGAGCGAGGCGTCGTATAGGTTTGAAAGGAACGTGGACATCTGCGGATGCCTGAAGGCTGCCGAGAGGGCTGTCTCGATGATCTGCGAAGGCGGCAGGCCGGGCGTCTCTAAATTTACCGACATGGGCTCTAAAGGGCCGAAGGATGTAAAAATAAAACTGAGCGTATCCGGCGCTAACAGGATACTCGGGACGGGCATACCTGCGGCGAGATGCGCATCGATCCTGAAGGGGCTCGGCCTCGGGGTGAAGGCGTCCGGGAAGGACGCCCTGATCGTATCGGTCCCGTCTTTCAGGAGGGACCTGAGAACGGAGATAGACCTCGTAGAGGAAGTCGCGAGGATATACGGTTACGGCAGGATACCCGAGACACTTTCGAAGATACAGACGTGGGGCAAGGGCAGCCAGAAGAGCCATGACAGGATCGTTGAAGAGGCCGCCAGGGAGGCCCTTACCGGCGCCGGCCTCAACGAAGTGATAACCTACGCGCTCAGGTGCAAGGACCCCTATGTGCAGAAGGCGCTTTCGATACCGGATGATAATATCCTGCAGGTGCAGAATCCGCTCAGCTCAGAATCGGAGACGCTGAGGTCCGCGCTCGTATGCGGCATGCTCGACGTCGTATCGCATAACATTAACCGGAAGGTCTCCGACGTGAGCATATTCGAGCTCGGGAAATCCTATTCATGCTCGGGCAACGGGACGCCGTGCGAAAGCGGCGTGCTCGCGATGGCGCTCTGCGGCATGAAAAGGAAGGATTGGCACGCCAAGGAAGCGGCGGACATATTCGACATCAAAGGCGTCATAGAGGCGCTTTTCGACCGGCTCGGCATAACGGACTATTCTTTCGAAGTGAAGCCGCTGCCGCTTTTTTCGCCGGCCGCATCGGCGTCAGTCAGGATCGGCACGCGGCAGGCCGGCGCGATAGGCAGGGTGGATAAGGCGCTGCTCGACCGTTTCGGCATAAAAAGCGCCGTGTTTGCCGGCGAGCTGGACCTTTCCGCCATTTATGAAGCGGCAAACCTGGAAAGGAAGTTCGCGGAACTTCCGAGGTTCCCTTCGGCGGTGCGCGACATATCGCTGATCGTAGATGACAAGGCCGGTAACGCCGAGATAACGGGCACGATAAAAGAGATATGCGGCGCGCTCGCGATAAACGTAGTGCCGTTCGATCTATACCGCGGCGAACAGGTGCCAAAAGGGTGTAAGAGCATACTGTATTCGGTTGAATACAGGGCTCCCGACAGGACCTTGACGGACGAGGAGGTAAACTCGCTCGACGGGAAGGTCCGCGAGGCATTGGTAAGGAAGTTTGGCGCGAAGATACGGTAGTTTATGAAAGACCTGTTCGAGAAGAAAAAGAAGCAATCCCCAAAGTCAGAGCCGCTGTCCGCAAGAATGAGGCCGCGCGGCCTGAAGGAATTCGTGGGCCAGCCGCATATCATCGGCGAGGGGAAACTCCTCACGCGGGCGATCGAGGCGGACACGATAACATCCCTCATCCTTTATGGGCCTCCCGGCACCGGAAAGACGACGCTCGCCCATGTCGTATCCAACGCGACAAAATCCGAATTCGTCCAGCTCAACGCCACCACATCCAACGTGCAGGAACTAAGGAAAGAGATAGAATCCGCTAAACAGCGCCGCGCGCTGTACGGCAGGAAGACGATACTCTTCGTCGACGAGATCCACCGTTTCAATAAGGCGCAGCAGGACGTCATGATGCCGGACGTTGAAGCGGGCGTTGTGGTGCTTATAGGCGCTACGACTTACAACCCGTTCTTCTCGATAGTCGCGCCGCTGATATCCAGGTCGCTCGTATTCGAGCTTAAGGCCCTGACCGAGGAGGACATAAACGCTATATTATATAACGCGCTCAAGGATAAGGAGCGCGGCCTCGGCAATATGCCGATAAAAGCGGAGAAGCAGGCGATAGAGTTCCTGTCGAAGACCTCCGAAGGCGACGCAAGGCGCGCGCTGAACGCGCTGGAACTCGCAGCGCTGACGACGCCGGCGTCCGCGGGCGGCGTCATAAATCTGACCATGAAAGTCGCGGAAGAGTGCATCCAGAAGAAGGCGGTCGTATACGATAAGGACGAGGACAGCCATTACGACACGATATCCGCGTTTATAAAGTCGATGCGCGGCTCCGACCCGGATGCCGTGCTCTATTGGCTCGCGAAGATGCTTTACGCGGGGGAGGACCCGAGGTTCATCGCGCGCAGGATAGTCATTTGCGCGGCGGAGGATGTCGGGCTTGCCGACCCGCAGGCGATCGTGGTGGCGAACGCGGCGTTCCAGGTCGCTGAGTTCGTGGGGCTGCCGGAGGCGAGGATACCCTTGGCCGAGGCGGCGGTGTATATCGCCTGCGCGCCGAAATCAAACTCGGCGTACCTCGGCATCGAGAAGGCGCTCAAGGACGTCGAGGAGGGCCGCGTGATGGAAGTGCCCGCGCACCTTAAGGACTCGTCCATGGACGGCAAGGAGCTCGGGCACGGCAAGGGATATAAATACGCGCATGATTTCGAGGGCCATTTTGTCGAGCAGGAGTATATGCCCCGGAAATCGAGGTATTACGAGCCGGGAGAGATAGGTTTCGAAAAACAACTGAAAGACCGGATAGAGTCGTTATGGAAAAGAAAACAAAAGCCATAGGGTTGTTCAGCGGAGGGCTCGATTCCATCGTCGCCGCGAAGCTCGTGATGGAGCTGGGCGTCGAGGTAGAGCTCGTGCGATTTACCACCGCTTTCTTCAACGGGCCTGTCGACAGCAAGGGCATGCCGCTTACCGTCATGGACCTGACGGAAGAATTCCTGGAGATCCTGAAGGACCCCGTCTACGGTTACGGGACCGCGATAAACCCGTGTATTGACTGCAAGATATTAATGCTGAAAAAAGCCGGGGAATACATGAAGAAGAAGGGGGCGTCCTTCGTTTTCACCGGGGAGGTGCTTGGGCAGAGGCCGTTCTCCCAGAGGAGAGAGGCCATGAAGATAATAGAGAAGGACTCCGGCCTCAAGGGATACCTGTTGAGGCCGCTTTGCGCGAAGCTCTTCCCCCCGACGGTGGCCGAAGAGAAGGGGCTCATAGACAGGAATAAACTGCTTTCGATGTCCGGGCGTTCGAGGAAGCCGCAGATGGCGCTGGCAAAAAGGTTCGGCGTGGAGGAGTATCCGGCAGCCGCCGGCGGTTGCATTCTGGCGGAGAAAGAGTTCGAGAGCAGGCTCGGAGACCTTATGAAATACGATCCCGGTTTCGGCGCGGGCGACATAGAGTTGCTTAAGCACGGGCGGCATTTCAGGATATCCCCGGAATCGAAGCTGGTCATCGGCAGGAATAACGGGGAGAACCACAAGATAGTATCATTGAAGAGAGGCGCGGGCCTGATGCTGCACGCTCAGGAACCGCTCGGGCCGGTCTCGGTCCTGCTCGGTAAGACGGACGGGGCGGAGTTTGACGAGGCGGTTTCGATAGTGGCAAGGTATGCCCTCGGGAAGAACGGTTCCGGGCACGCAAGGATTAAGTGTTTCGCGGGCCGGTCGGCGGACAGGGTAATAGACGCCATGCCGTGCGAAGAATCACTGGCGGCGAGCAGGAGGGTCTGAAAAATGGAAAACGGGCCGGACACCATCTCGCTGGCGGCCGCGTTCATAGGCGGCATACTTTCGTTCCTGTCGCCGTGCGTATTGCCGCTGCTTCCGTCGTATATATCGTATATCACGGGCATTACATTCGGCGAACTGACCCGGGAGTCGCTGCCGAGGAAGGTCCGAATGCTCACGTTGGCGCATTCGCTGCTCTTCATAACCGGCTTTACCGTGGTCTTTGTGGTCCTCGGGATGTCCCTGAATTTCCTCGGCGGCTTCCTGCCGCAGAACAGGGAGATAATCAGGAAGGCGGGCGGCGTCATCGTGGTCTTCTTCGGCCTCTGCATAGCCGGCGTGATAAATCTCGGGTTCATGCAAAAGGAGAAGAAGCTGGAGCTGAAGTCCAAGCCGGCGGGCTACGCGGGCTCCGTGCTCGTTGGAGCGGCGTTCGCGATCGGATGGACCCCGTGCGTAGGGCCGATACTTGCCTCTATACTGGTCTTGAGCTCAACGGCCGGGGAAGCAGGCAGGGGAGCGGCCATGCTGCTGAGTTATTCGCTCGGCCTCGCCATACCTTTCCTTATATCAGGCCTGCTGATCAACAACTTCCTGTCCTATTTCAAGGCCGTAAAGAAGCACCTGAGGGCCCTGTCGGTCATCAGCGGCGTCTTCCTAATCGTAATCGGCATAATGATTTTCACCAATTCATTCGGGATGCTTACGGGGCTGTTTGAGAGGGTGTTTTCCCCTTGACTAAAGGCGGTTTTAACCTATAATAGATGTTAGATGGTAGAAAAGCTAAAAAAGAACTTACGAGATAAGATCCTTAGAAGGTTAAAAATCCAAAAGGAGGAAGAAAGGCATAGTAAGAGCCTCGCTATAAAAAGGAGGCTTTTGTTGTTGCCCGAGTTCAAAAGGGCGAACGTCATAATGTTTTACGTCTCGAAAGGCGGCGAAGTGGAGACGATGCCGATGATCGAGGCGGCTTTGGAACGTGGTAAGGCAGTTCTGGTGCCGGTCATTAAAACGAGAAAGAAAAAAATGGTGGTATCCGAGGTAATGGATCCCGATAAAGATCTGGTTAGAGGCCCTTACGGAATTTATCAACCGAAGGCGCATTTTGAGGTGTTTCATCCGCGTTCGATAGACCTTGCTATAGTCCCCGGAGTTGCGTTCGACAAGAAAGGCAACCGCCTGGGGCGCGGCATGGGCTATTACGATAAATTCCTTACGAGGCTCCGTCCAGGAGTCCCGACAGTAGGTCTCGCATTCAAATTCCAGGTCGTCAGGAAATTACCCACCCTTTCTCACGACAGGCCCGTCACCAAACTCCTTACCGCATAACTCTAATATAGCCAGGTTTTTACAAAGGGGGAACCAAGATGAACGCTGTTTTAGCCATCGTCCTCTGGCTTGTCATATTCATAGCCGGAGGCTTAGTAGGTTTTTTAGCAAGAAAGATGTATGCGGAGAAGAAAGTCCAGTCCGCCGAAGAGAGAGCCAAGCTCATCATAGCGGAAGCCGAAAAGAAGGCGCAGGAGAAGAAGAAGGAAGTAGAGCTTGAATCCAAAGAGCTGCTCCATAACATAAGGGCGGATTTCGAAAAAGAGACGAAGGACAGGCGCGCGGAACTGCTTAATACGGAAAAACGCCTGATCCAGCGCGAAGAGAACCTCGACAAGAAAGTCGAGGTCATGGATAAGAAGGAAAAAGAACTTAACGATAAGATCAAGGACCTGTCCACGAAGGAGCAGAAGCTCCGCTCGATGGAAGAGGAATATAGGGTCATGCTGGCGGAGGAGAAGGACAGGCTGCAGCGGGTGTCGGGATTGACGGCCGAAGAAGCCAAGAAGCTGCTCCTTTCGAGGATGGAAGAGGACGTGAGGCAGGAAGCCGGCCTCATGATAAAGAAGATAGAGGAAGAGACGAAACAGGAATCCGACAAGAAGGCGCGCGAGATACTCGCGACCGCCATACAGAGATGCGCCGTCGAGCATACGGTCGAGTCGACGGTCTCGGTGGTCAACCTGCCGAATGACGAGATGAAAGGCAGGATAATCGGGCGCGAGGGGCGCAATATCAGGGCGCTCGAGATGGCGACCGGCATAGACGTCATAATCGACGATACCCCGGAAGCGGTCATACTTTCCGGTTTCGACCCGGTGAAGAGGGAGGTCGCGCGCATAGCGCTGACGCGCCTGATGGAAGACGGCAGGATCCATCCGGGCAGGATCGAGGAGATCGTCGAGAAGGTCAAGAAGGAGATGGAGGTCTCTATCAAGGAAGCCGGCGAACAGGCCGTCTTCGAGGTCGGCGTGCGCGGGATACACCCGGAACTCGTCAAGCTCATAGGAAAACTGAAATACAGGACGTCGTACGGGCAGAACGTCATGGACCACCTGAAGGAATCGGCGTTCATCATGGGCACGATAGCGAACGAGCTCGGGCTCGACGCGCAGCTCGCTAAGCGCATAGGCCTCCTGCATGATATAGGCAAGGCGGTAAGCCATGAGATAGAAGGCGCCCATCCGAAGCTCGGCGCGGAGATGGCGAAGAAATACGGCGAGAACGAGATCGTCTGCAACGCGATAGAGGGCCACCACGGCGAGATACCGCCTATATCGATCTACACGGTCCTGTCGAGCGCGGCGGACGCGGTCTCGGGCGCGAGGCCCGGAGCGAGGCGTGAGACGCTCGAGGTGTACATAAAGAGGCTCGAGAAGCTCGAGGAGATAGCCGACTCGTTCAAGGGAGTCGAGAAGGCGTACGCGATACAGGCGGGCCGCGAGATAAGGGTCATCGTCGAGCCGGCGAAGATAACCGACGCGCAGGCGACGGTCCTTTCGCGCGAGATAAAGAAGAAGATCGAGGAAGGGATGGAATATCCCGGCCAGATAAAGATCACGGTCATACGCGAGACGCGCGCGATAGAATACGCGAAGTAAAAAAATGAACATACTGTTTATAGGGGACATAGTCGGGGAACCCGGACGCGAAGCCGTGAAATCGGCCCTCCCGTCGCTTAAAAAAAGGGAGGGTATCGATTTTACGATCGCTAATTCCGAGAATGCGGCCGGAGGCGCCGGCATAACGCCCGATATAGCCGATGAGCTTCTCGGCGCGGGCATAGACGTGCTTACGAACGGCGACCACATCTGGGACAGGAAGGAGATAATCGACGGCTTCGACAGGGAGCCGAGGATACTCCGCCCGCTCAACTACGGCGAAAGCGCCCCGGGAAAAGGCTCGATAGTGCTAAATTCGGCGACCGGCGCAAGGGTGGGGGTAATAGACCTCGTCGGCAGGGTCTTCATGCAGGCGGTCGAATGCCCGTTCAAGGCGGCTATGGCGGAGATAGAAAAGATAAGGAAAGAGACGCCGGTCATCGTCATCGACATGCATGCCGAGGCGACGTCGGAGAAGATAGCGCTGGCCTATTACCTTGACGGGATGGCCACAGCAATATGCGGCACTCATACGCACATACAGACAGCCGACGAGAGGGTCTTCAAAAAAGGCACCGCGTATATATCTGACGTTGGCATGACCGGGCCGTTCGATTCGGTTCTCGGCAGGAAGCCCGAGCAGATAATAAGGCGTTTCATCACGGGGCTGCCGACAAGGTTCGAGATGGCCGACTCTGATGTCCAGCTTCAGGGCGCGGTCATAACATGCGACGACAAGACGGGAAAGGCAACCGCGATAAAGCGCATACAGGAGAAACTCCGATAACTGATGCAGGCCGCCTGATATATTCCGTTACCCAGATAACCAGGGAGATAAAGGCCGTCCTCGACGGCGCTTTTCCCCAGGTATGGGTCGAGGGCGAGGTCTCGAACTTCAAGCTGCATTCGTCCGGGCACATGTACTTCGCGCTGAAAGACGCGGAGTCGGTTATACAGTGCGCGTTCTTCAGGGAATCTAACCAGTCGGTCAAGTTCCAGATGAAGGACGGCATAAAGGTCCTTTGCCTCGGCAGGGTCGGCTATTACAATAAGACCGGGCAGACCCAGCTCTATATAGACAGGGCCGAACCGAAAGGCATAGGCGAGCTGCAGCTCGCTTTCGAGCAGCTGAAGGAAAAACTCCAGAAGGAAGGGCTCTTCGACGAGGCGCACAAGGTGCCTGTGCCGATGCTGCCCTCAAGGATAGCCGTTGTCACTTCGCCGACGGGCGCGGTGATACGCGACATACTGCATATCCTGAGGCGCAGGTTCAGCGACGTAGAGATACTGATATATCCGGTCAGGGTGCAGGGCGACGGCGCGTCCGCGGAGATAGCCGGAGCTATCGGCGACCTGAACCGTATGAAAGATATAGACGTCATGATAATAGCCCGCGGCGGCGGAAGCCTCGAGGATCTCTGGGCATTCAACGAGGAAGAGGTGGCCAGGGCGATATACGCTTCGAGGATACCGGTAATATCCGCGGTAGGGCACGAGGTGGATTATACGATAGCGGATTTTACGGCGGACCTCAGGGCGCCCACGCCGTCGGCGGCGGCCGAACTCGTGATAGCGAGGAAGGAAGAGCTCGTCGAGAGGGTGGAAGGCCTGGTAAAGGGCCTTCGGGCGTCGCTGGAGGGCGCGGTAGCACTTTACGAGAGCAGGCTCGCCGGGCTTACCGGCAGCCCGGCCTTCAGGTACCCGCTCGAGAAGGTGGAACGTTACGCTCAGGAGCTCGATGACCTCGAGAGGGCGCGCGACAGCCACTTCTCGCACGGCATTGAGATAAAATCACGGGCCCTGGACGCGCTTATCGGCAAGATGGACGCGCTCTCCCCGCTCGCGATACTGAAGAGAGGGTACAGCATAACTCTTTCCGCGAAAGAGGGCGCCGTTCTAAAGGATGTCAAAGGGCTTAAGCGCGGTGATATAATAGAGACGAAGCTCTCAGGCGGAAAACTGGTGAGCGAGATAAAGGATATTATCAAGGAGGGACCGAGATGACTGCCGAGATGAAATTTGAAGACGCCCTGAAAAAACTGGAAAAGGTCGTGGAGGAGCTCGAGTCGGGCGACCTGCCCCTCGATGATTCGTTGAAGAGGTACGAGGAGGGCGTCAAGCTGGCTCAATTCTGCTCGAAGAAGCTCGATTCCGCGCGCAGGAAGGTCGAGGTCCTTGTCAAGAGCGGAGCGGGAAAGCTCGAGGCGAAGCCGTTCAACGAGAAGAACCTGGAGGGCTGATGAAGACCGCAGGATACCTTAAGTCCCGGCAGAAGATCATTGACGCGGCGCTCGACGCGTACCTGCCTCAGGAGAACGAATACCCGAAAGAGATACACAGGGCAATGAGGTATTGCGTTTTTTCAGGAGGAAAGAGGGTGAGGCCCGCGCTTGTGCTTGCTGCGTGCGAGGCCTGCGCCGGCAATATCAGGGACGCGATGCCGGCCGCGTGCGCGATAGAGCTCGTGCATACGTATTCTCTGGTGCATGACGACCTTCCGGCAATGGACGACGACGATTACAGGAGGGGAAAGCCCACCTGCCACAAGAAGTTCGGGGAAGGCATCGCCGTGCTCGCGGGAGACGCGCTGCTCACGTTCGCCTTCGGCCTTATTGCCAAAGGCAAGGACGCGAAGGTCAATAACGAGATAATTAAGGCCGCCGCCGAGGCATCCGGGACCTACGGGATGATAGGAGGGCAGGTCGTGGACATAAAAAACCAGGTGGACCCGGACCTGCCGACGCTAACATATATAAACGCGCGCAAGACGGGTTCGCTCATAGCGGGTTCCTGCAGGATCGGCGCCATAGCCGCGCGCGCGACAAGGAAGCAGACGGAAGCGATGACGAGGTACGGAGAATATATCGGCTTTACGTTTCAGGTTATAGATGATATATTGGATAAAGAGGGTTTCGCGCTGGCCTTGGGCGTCAACGGAGCCAGGAAAGAGGCCGCGAGGCTCATCAAAAAGGCCCACAGGGAGCTCGAGATATTCGGCCGCAGGGCAAAACCGCTGGGGGACCTGGCCGATTTTATCTTAAACCGCAAGAAATAATATGTATAAAATACTGGATTCCATCAATTCTCCGCAGGACCTAAGGATATTGTCCAGGGAGGAGCGCGAGCTCCTTGCCAAGGAAATGCGCGAATTTATAGTCGATACGGTCTCGAAGACCGGCGGGCACCTCGCGCCGAGCCTCGGGGCCATCGAGATCGCGGTCGCGCTGCATTATTGCCTCAATACTCCGTACGACAAGATAGTATGGGACGTCGGGCACCAGGCATACGCGCATAAGGTACTGACAGGCCGCAGGGAGAAGTTCAAGACGATACGACAGTTCGGGGGCTTGAGCGGGTTTCCGAACGCGTTCGAGAGCGAATACGACACTTTCACGGTCGGGCACGGCTCGACGTCAATATCCGCCGCCCTCGGACTCGCGAAGGCGAGAGACATAACCGGCGAGTCGTATAAGGTCGTAGCGGTGATAGGCGACGGCTCGCTCGGCGGAGGCATGGCCCTTGAGGCCCTCAACGATGCCGGGCACAGCAAGACGGACATACTGATAGTCCTCAACGATAACGAAATGTCGATAGCCCCCTCGGTCGGGGCGTTCTCCAAATACCTGAACAAGATACTGGTGAACCCGACCTACAACAAGATACACAAGGATATGGAAGGCCTGATAAAGAGGGTCCCGTGGTACGGTTTCCGCGTTTATAGGGCCGCGAAGAAGCTTGAGGAGAGCATGAAGGGCATGCTCATACCGGGCATGCTTTTCGAGGAGCTCGGGCTCAGGTACATAGGCCCGATAGACGGCAATAACCTCGAAGGGCTCATTAAGACGATAGACGGCGCGCTGCGCCTCGAAGGGCCCATACTGATACATGCCCTGACAAAGAAGGGCAAGGGCTACCACCACGCCGAAAAGCGCCCCGAGAAATTCCACGGCACGGCCCCGTTCGATGTCGAGACCGGTGAGTTGAAGGCGTCCGGCGCAAGTTCCGCCAAGTCATTTACCGAGACCTTTTCCGAAGCCCTCGTCGAGATCGCCAGGGATAACCCGAAGGTTGCCGCGGTCACAGCGGCTATGCCGGAAGGCACGGGCCTCGACGCGTTCCAGAAAGAATATCCGGCCCGCTTCTTCAACGTCGGCATGGCCGAACAGCACGCGGTCACTTTCGCCGCGGGCCTCGCGAAAGGAGGCGTCGTGCCGGTCGTCGCGATATATTCGACATTCATGCAGCGTTCCTACGACCAGATAATACATGACACGTGCCTGCAGAACCTCCACGTCGTCTTCTGCCTCGACCGCGCCGGGATAGTGGGCGAAGACGGCGCGACGCACCACGGGATATTCGATATTGCGTTCATGCGCCATATGCCGAACATGACGTTATTGGCGCCGAAGGACCAGGCGGAACTTAAGGGTATGCTCGAATACGCGGTCAACCGTTGCGAGGGCCCGGTCGCCATCAGGTACCCGCGCGGAAAGATCGTCGCGCCGCCGGTCCTTGAGACGGACACTCCGATAGTCCGCGGGAAAGCCGAGGTCATGTCTAAGGAAGGCGAGCTCGCGATACTCGCTGTGGGCTCGATGGTCTGGCCGGCATGCGCCGCGGCAGGATTGCTCTTCAGCGAAGGCATAAAGACCTCGCTAATAAATGTCAGGTTCATAAAGCCCATCGACGAGGAGTTGCTCAAAGGCCTTGCGTCGAGGACTAAGAGATTCGTGACTGTGGAAGAGGGTGTGCTTGAAGGCGGTTTCGGGAGCGCCGTGCTTGAATTCTTCGAAAAAGAGAAAATGAGCGACATATCGGTCAAGCGGCTCGGCTTCCCCTCGAAGTTCGTCGAACACGGCAGGAAAGAGGACCTTTTTAAGACATACGGGCTCGATGCCCAGGGTATAGCTTCGGAGATAAAGAAGATGTTTTCTAAAGGGAAGGCGGTCAGGGCCTGATGGGCAAGATAACGATAGTCAGGGATGCGTGCAAGGGATGCGGCCTCTGCGCGATAAACTGCCCCGAAAAGCTTATTATAATGGAAGAATCCCTGAATGTGAGGGGAGTTCATCCGGCGAAATTTATTGATACGGACGGCCAAAAATGTAAAGGGTGCAAGATGTGCGCGATAATGTGCCCCGATGTGTGCATAGAGGTATACAAATAAGACAATGGCAAAGATAATGATGTGCGGTAATGAGGTCATAGGGGAAGCTGCCGTCCACGCGGGATGCACGTTTTACGCGGGTTACCCGATAACTCCGCAGAACGAACTGACGCATTATATGTCGTTCCGCATGCAGGAGGCGGGGGGGACTTTCATCCAGGCGGAATCGGAGCTCGCGGCCATAAACCTCGTGCTTGGCGCCTCCGCCGCCGGGGCGCGCGCGATGACATCGAGCTCGAGCCCGGGGATAAGCTTGAAGCAGGAAGGGATCTCTTACATGGCGGCGTGCCAGCTGCCGGCGGTGATAGTGAATATGATGCGCGGCGGGCCCGGCCTCGGGAACATCGCGCCGTCGCAGGCGGACTATTTCCAGGCGACGAGGGGCGGCGGCCACGGCGATTACAGGACGATAGTGCTGGCCCCGTCGACGGTGGAGGAGGCCTGGAACCTGACACAGCTTGCCTTCGACCTGGCGGATGAGTACAGGAATCCCGTGATGATACTCGGCGACGGTATTCTCGGGCAGATGATGGAGCCCGTTGAGGTCGTGAGGAGGCATCTGCACGGCAAGAACGCGGTCAGCACGCATAAGCCGTGGGCCCTTACCGGATGCAAGGGGCGCAGGCCCAACGTGATCCGGTCCCTCTTCCTCGGGGAGGGTGAGCTCGAAGAGCTCAACAGGATCATGCAGATGAAGTACAACAAGATAAAATCAAAAGAACCCAGGTTTGAATCGTTATATACGGAGGATTCCGACCTCGTCGTTGTCGCATACGGCACGACGAGCAGGATAGTCCGTTCCGCGATATCGAAGGCTCGACATGAGCACCTGCATGTCGGCATGTTCAGGCCGGTAACGTTGTGGCCGTTCCCTGAAGCGCAGCTGCAGAAGCTCGCGAAGAAATCCAAGGCATTCCTCGTCGTAGAGATGAGCGCGGGACAGATGGTCGACGACGTGAAGCTTTCGATACTCGGGCAGAGGCCGATACATTTTTACGGCAGGGCGGGCGGCGGCGTGCCGACCGAAGAGGCGATCGTTGAAGCGATAAGAGACATCCTTAAGCCGAAGTCGAAGAAGAGGGTCTACGCATGAAAAAAGTATTCGAACGCCCGGCGTCGCTCAGGGATGTGCCGACACACTACTGTTCCGGATGCGGCCACAGCATAGCGCACAGGTTGATCTGCGAGGTCATCGACGAGCTCGGCATACGCGAGGACGTCATAGCGGTGTGCCCGGTGGGCTGCGCGGTCATCGCTTATGAATACTGGGATTTCGACTGCTCGGAGGCCCCGCACGGCAGGACGCCATGCGTGGCGACGGGCATAAAGCGCGTGCATCCCGACAAGGTCGTCTTCAGCTACCAGGGGGACGGCGACCTCGCGGCAATAGGCACGGCCGAGATAATACACACGGCCAACCGCGGCGAGAACATAACGGTCTTCTTCATAAATAACGGCGTATACGGAATGACGAACGGGCAGATGGCGCCCACGACGCTGATCGGCCAGAAGACATCGACCTCTATACACGGCCGCGACATAACGAGGGACGGTTACCCGATAAAGATCTCGGAACTGCTTTCGCAGCTGCCCGGGGCCAAATATATAGAGAGGGTATCGGTCGATAACCCCGCGAACGTGCTGAAGACGAAAGCGGCGATAAAGAAGGCGCTGAAGAACCAGATGGAAGGCAAAGGGTTCTCGCTCGTCGAGATACTTTCCCCGTGCCCGACCTACTGGGGCCTCTCGCCAAAAGACGCATGCCGCCGGATCGAGGACGAGCTGACGAAATATTTCCCGCTCGGCGTCATAAAGGACATATAGATGAAAGAAGAGATAATATTCGCCGGTTTCGGCGGGCAAGGGATAATGGTGATGGGCAAGGTGCTTGCCTGGGCCGCGATGAAGGAAGGCCTTAAGGTCACATGGATGCCGTCTTACGGCGCCGAAGTGCGCGGCGGCACGGCCCATTCGATGGTCGTCATATCGGATGAGATGGTCCCCTCGCCCGTCATCACGAGCCCGACCGCCTGCGTCGTGATGAACAGGCCTTCGATGGACAGATACGAGGAGTCGCTGACGCCGTCCGGGACACTGATAATGAACGAGACGCTGATAGACAGGCAGCCGGCAAGGGGAGATATAGACGTAATGAGGATACCCGTAACGAAAATGGCGACCGAGATGGGGAATACGCGGGTCGCCAACATGATAGCCCTCGGAGCATTGAACGCTAAACTTAAGATAGTGTCGATGAGGGCCCTTGTCGACGCGTTGAAGGAGGTCATACCTCCGGACAAGCAGGACCTTATACCGATGAACGAGCAGGCGCTTAAGGAAGGCGCCCGGCTTGTGGCGAGGCAATGAGATGGTAAAAGTAAGGTTTGCCCCGTCCCCGACGGGGTTCCTTCATATAGGAAGCGCGCGGACCGCGCTCTTCAACTGGCTTTTCGCGAGGCACGAGAAGGGGACGTTCGTCTTCAGGGTCGAAGATACCGACAGGGAGCGCTCGAAGGACGAGTTCCTGCAGGAGATAATCAGCTCGATGAAGTGGCTCGGGATGGACTGGGACGAGGGGCCGTATTACCAGACCAAGAGGCTCGACGCCTACCGCGGTTATGCGCAAAAGCTGCTCAAGGAGGGGAAAGCGTACGAGGCGGAGGGCGCGCTCGGCGGAGAGAAGGCGATAATCCTCACGATGCCGAAAGATATAATCGTGATGGAAGACATCGTGCACGGCAAGGTGACGTTCGATATGAACCTCCAGAAAGACCTTGTCCTGATGAAATCCGACGGCTTCCCGACATACAACTTCGCGTGCGTGATAGACGATGACGACATGAAGATAACGCACGTGATAAGGGGCGACGACCACATATCGAACACCCCGAAACAGCTCGCCGTTTACAGGGCGCTCGGGATAGAGCCGCCGAAATTCGCGCATATCCCGATGATCCTCGGGACCGACCGTTCGCGCATGTCGAAGCGCCACGGCGCGACTTCGATATCGGAATACAGGCAGATGGGTTTCCTGCCCGACGCGTTGGTCAATTACATATCGCTCCTCGGTTGGGCGCCGTCGGGCGACAGGGAGGTCCTTCCGATAACGGAGATAATAAAGGAGTTCACGCTCGAAAAGGTCGGCAAGACCGGCGCGGTCTTCGACATAAACAAATTGACGTGGATGAACGGCGAATATATAAGGGCGCGGAGACCCGAGGACCTGGCCGCCGCGATAGTGCCGGAGCTGAAGGAGAAGGGTGTCCTGAAGGACGGTTTTGACGGCGCACGGCTCGCCGAGGCAGTGAAGCTTTTCCACCCGCGCGCGAAGACGGTCCGCGAGCTTGCGGATTCGGTGGCGCCGTTCTTCTCGGAGGCGCCGGAATACGACGAAGACGCGGTCTCTTCCGTGCTCGGCAAGGAAGGCGCGAAGAAGAAACTCGAAGATGTTATAGACAGGTTCTCTGAACTAAGCGACTTCAGCGCTCCTGCCCTCGAGGATTGCGTCAGGAAACTGGCGGCGGAGTCCGGGCTGAAAGCTGCGGACCTGATACATCCGATAAGGGTGGCGATAACCGGGCGTAAGGTCGGCGCGAGCTTATTCGAGACAGTGGCGCTGGTAGGCAAGGACATGTCCATGATGCGGCTAAGATCCGCCGCGGAGAAGGCAAAACCATGAAAAGACATTCGTTAGCTGTCACCGCATTGCTCGCGTATTTGTTGCTTCCCGCCGCTGACTGCGGCGCGGAGAAGATATATTATACCGACGGAAGGGCCGTGGACGAAAGGGTGGTCTCCCGCAGCAAGGACACCCTCGTGCTCGCCCGCCCCGACGGCGAGGCGAAAGTGAAGAGGGACCGCATCGACAGGATACTTAACGATGACGGCTCCGTTTCGAAATACGATTACGAAGGGCTCTGTAACGCGATAAAGGACAACGTCAAGGAAGGCAAATATGCCGAAGCGGCGGCGTACTGCGATACGCTGCTCCAGACGTTCTCGAAGAGTTCCGAGATACATTACCTGCGCGCCGTGCTGAACCACAAGGCGGGCAACCTCTCGAGGACGAAAGAGGATTATAACTACGTTCTCGAGAAGGGGACGATAGACGCGAAGATATTGAACAACCTCGGGGCCATATACGCGACCGACAAGGAGAACGAAAAGGCGATCGAGATGTTCAATAAAGCTCTCGAAAAGGATCCCGGCATGACCGAAGCGCATTTCAACCTGGCCGGGCTGCTCCTGATGAAGAAGGATTACCCGGGGGCCATAAGCGAATACAATAAGGTAGTGGAGAAGGAGCCGGATAACACGGAAGCGCTATATAACCTCGGCGTTGCGCATTCAAGCAGGGGCGGCAAGGCGGAGGCGCGGGCATGTTGGAAGAAGATCCTGTCTATAGACCCGATGAATCCGGATGCCAAGGCGGCCCTGAATGCCCTGTCGCCGGGCAATTAACAGGTTGAAATACCGGCCCGTTATGGTAAAATTATAGCATGAGAAAGAGAAGAGCGTTCAGCCTTATAGAAATACTGCTCGCGATCACGGTCATAGCCGTCTTCTTCGGGCTTATTTTTGCGTTCTACAAGAACGCCATAAATAAGTCAAAATATGTCGAAGCGGTGGCGACCGTCGCTAATATCGCGAAGACCGAGGAGATTGTCAAGCTCGAGACGGGTGAGTATGTCGCCGCGGCCAATACGCAGGAAGTGAACGAACGCCTTGGCATGAATATCGAGCCGAGGTGGTTTAACTATAAGGTGGTCGGCGTAACGAACGATAATTTCATCGTGCTCGCCGAGAGGATACGCGATGACATAGAGTCAGGAGACCTGGCCGGCGACGATATAGTCGTCGCGAGGAATAATGCCGGGCCTATATCCCCCGACAGCGTGAACCAACCCCCTCCGGACCTTGGAGGGGATGACATCGGGGGCCCCGATACGGGCGACAGCGCTCCTCCCGGAAGCAGCAGCCCCGGCGGCGGAAGCCCCAGCAGCGGCGGGCCGGGCGGCGGAAGCCCCGGAGGAAACAGCGGGGATAGCGACGACAGCAACCCGACAGGGGGCGGAAGCGACGAAAGCATAAGACACCCTACACAGACAGCCGTCCCGTTGTCTGTACTGGATTATTTTAGCCAGGCTCCACTTGCGGCGGACCTCCTAAATCTCATAAATGATAATGGTATACGTATGGTATATGTGGCCAATTCGGATTACGGCGTCAAAGAGAGCACCGTGGCGTTCTGGTGGGGCATAAACGACCATATTGAACTTGACAGCAACGGCAAGAAAGTATTTGTAACGGGCAATACGATTTTCGTGAACCAGAATGCGACAGCAACCTATACCGAAGCCGCGCTTGCGGCGATCGTTGCTCACGAAGCGACGCATGCAGATTACGACTATAACCCTCAGGAATGGATAGACGCAACAAAAGCAGCGCATCCGGAGCTCACGGACGATGACATACACATAGACCGGTATCCCGGAAATTCCATCGACCAGGAGTATAATGCTAACAAAGCGATGGTCGAATTGTGGGATGTAGTGAAGGATTCGAGCAATGGGAATCTGGACTTCTATTCGGCGGCATTTGCAACCGGAGAGGATAATTTTAAGACCATACTGAAGGCAATGCCGGCATATCGGGAACTCCCCGATTATTAAGCTCGGGCAGAACGGAAAAGGGCGGTGAAATGACGAGAAATATTGCACTGTTAACCGGAGCGGTTGTTATGATGAGTATTTTCGGGTGTTCTCAGGGAATTAAGCTTGAAAGGTATGAGACTAAGGACCCGGAGATTGGCGTCTCTATGCTCTATCCGAAAGGTTGGAGCCATTCCGAGGACAGGGGGAGCGGAGAGAAATACTATAAAGTCGTCTTCATTGAGCCGAAGGATACCGCCGGGCGAAAGCTATTCTGTATAATCTCGGTTTCTGCGGTGAAAAAGTCCGATATGCCTGGTTCGATAAGAAGACTTTCCGATGCCGCCGAGGACCAGCTCGCGAAATTCGGGAAGATGAAAGATTTCCGTTTGCTGGCCAAGAAAGAGACGAAGGTCGCCGGCGAGAAAGCTGTCGATGCAACATATTATTATATGCTTCCGGATATGCCCATTCTTGTTGAGGAGAAATTTATTGGGGTAAAGGAGCGTGCGGTAATCCTCGAAAAGGGCGATAAGTTTTATTTTATCAGGATGTTCTGCCAGGAAGATATATACGCGAGCCTTAATGGGATGTTTGGCCGCGTGCTTAAAAGTATAAAATTCCTGCCTAAGGAATAGGGGCTTTTCCCTGAAGCAAACCCCTTTACATTTGAAGGCTTCTAAAGTATAATTGCCGTCTGTCTGTAATTTCTGCCCCGTTGGGTAATGGTAGCCCACAAGATTCTGGATCTTGCTGTCTTGGTTCGAGTCCAAGCGGGGCAACCACTGTAACAAAAATCCCGGCATAATAAGTGCCGGGATTTTTTTACGTCCCGAAGCTTGCGAAGTATTTTTTATACGAAGCATTAAAAATACGAGCGTTTAAGCAAGGGACAGAACTTGCGCGTTTAGGAGCCAGCGCTACTCCTTGCCCTCTATTGCCTTCCTCGCCGCATCCGACCTTGTCAGCTCGAACTTATCGAGGAACCTCTCCTGGAACTTCTGCATATAAAGGAATATGCCGGGGGTGACGAAGAGCGTGACTACCTGCGAGAATATGAGGCCGCCTACGACTATGAGCCCGAGCGGCTTCCTCGAGGCGCCGTCAGCGCCGTATCCCATTGCAATAGGCATAGCGCCCATGATGGCCGCGAGGCCCGTCATCAGTATCGGGCGGAACCTTACGAGGCAGGCGTTATAGATAGCGTCGAAATTATTCATGTTGTTCTTGACGAGGTTTTCGTTCGCGAAGTCGACCATCATGATGCCGTTCTTTGCGACGATACCGAGCAGCATGAAGACCCCTACGTAAGCGTAGAGGGAGAGCTCGGAACCGAAGAGCCACAGCGTGGCCAGGCCGCCGAAGGTTGCAACCGGCAGAGTCGTGAGTATCGTGAACGGGTGGACATAGCTTTCGTAAAGTATGCCGAGAATGACGTATTTTATGAATACGGCGACGATAATAAGTATTCCGAGGCTCGCTATCGACTCCTTGAACATCTGCGCCTCGCCCTGGAGGGAGCCGGTGATGCCTTCAGGCACGACCTTCCTCGTTGTCTCCTCAAGTGTCTTTGTCGCGTTTCCGAGCGGAAGGTCCGGAGCAAGATTGAAGGAGAGGGTGGAGGAGTTGAGCTGGTTCAAGTGCGGGACGTTCTGCGGGCCCGTGCCGACATCCCATTTTGCCACCGTGCTCAACGGCACGAGCTTGCCCGTGATCGAGGACCTCACGTATATCTGCGAAAGGTTCTCGGGCCTTTTCTGGAAATTCTTCGTAAGCTCTACGATGACGTCGTACTGGTCGACATCCGTCTTGAACGTCGTCACCTTCCCTCCGGAATAAGCGAGAGTCAGCGCGTATTCTATGTCATGTGCCGTGATCCCGAGAGTGGAGGCCCTGTCGCGCAAAATGTTTATATTAAGCTGGGGCAGGTCGAGCCGCGTGCTGTTCTGGATATCAAGGAAGCCGGGCAATTCCCTCATTGCCCTTTCGAGGTCGAAGGACGTCTGGTAGAGCTGTTCCTGGTCGGCGCCGGTAAGGGTATACGAATATTTGCTTCCGGTCGCCGTCGCCTCGCCGCCGGCGGAAAGCTGAAGCGCCGGGATGGCCATTACGAAAGAGACGCCGTCTGGTATCGCACTAAGCCTCCCGCGAAGCCCCTGGACGACCTTCTGCATCGGCTCCCTTTTCTTGTTTTCCTCCAGTTTCGCGAAGAATATGCCCGTGCTCTGGTCCGCGCCCGGGTTCAGGCCCGTCACCGATATCATCTTGCTGATATTCTTATCGTCCATGAACACGCCTACGACCCTGTCCTGGTACCCGCTCATCTGCTTCGATGATGTGCCGAGGGGCATCATAATCTGGCCAAAAACTGCGCCGCTGTCGCCTTCGGGCAGGAACGTCTGGGGCACGATCATGAAAAAGAGTATCGTCCCGCCGAAGCACAGTATCCACGCTATCAAGGTGGTCATTGGGCGCTCGAGCGTCCATTTCAGGATGACGCCGTATTTCGCTATGAGCCCGTTCATGTATCTGGATATGAGTTCCTGCAATTTCGAGTCGCCGGGCTTATGCTCCTTAAGCATGCGCGCGCACATCATCGGCGTAAGCGTTAGCGATATGACGCCCGAGCAGAGGATAGCCGCTACGACGGTTATCGCGAACTCTCTGAATATCCTTCCGACGACGCCTCCCATGAATACGAGCGGCACAAATATTACCGCGAGGGATATGGTCATAGATATGATGGTAAATGTGATCTGTTCGGCGCTCTCGATCGCGGCTTCCATCGGTTTCTTGCCGCCCTCTATGAGGCGGATGGTATTCTCGAGAACTACGATAGCGTCATCGACAACGAACCCGATGCAGAGCGTAAGGCCCATAAGGGACATCTGGTCCAGGCTGAAGTTCATCGCGTACATGACTATGAAAGTAGCGATGACCGACAGCGGAAGCGTGACGCTCGGGATTATCGTGTCCGAGATCCTGCCGAGGGAGAAGAAGATGATAAGGACGACCAGTACGAGCGCGATCAATATCGTCTCTTTCACGTCATCGACCGATTTGACGATCTCATCGGACGCATCGTAAAATATGTCGAGCTCCGCCGACCCGGGCAGTTCTTTCCTTAGCGTTTCGACAACATCTTTTATCTGGGCTGAAAGCGCGACCGTATTCGAGCCCGCCGAACGCGATATTGCCACTACGACCGTGTTGGTTTTTACCGGCTCTCCCTTTTTAGCGAAAAGCGGCCGTATCACGTCGTTATTTATGCTGTCTATGCACCTTCCGATGTCTTTGAGCCTGACCGGGCCGTTATTCCTGTAGGCGACGATAAGATCCTCGTAATCCTTCGCCTTGAAGAGCTGGCCTTTCGGCTCTATCGAGAACGCCTTGATGTTGCCGTCCAAACTTCCGGCGGGTATAAGGACCGTGCCGGTCGAGACCACTGCGGCTACCTCATTTATGCCTATTTGGAAAGCGGAGAGCTTGTTCGGGTCCACCTGTACCCTTACCGCTGTTTTCGCGCCCCACACCTGCACCTGCGAGACGCCCTCGATCATGCTTATCCTCTTGCCGACTGTCCTGTTTCCGAGGTCAAAGAGCTGGCCGGGGGTCATCGCTTCCGAGGTGAGCATCATATAGATTATGGGCGACTCCGAAGGGTTGACCTTCTCGTATGAAGGCGGCGCCGGCAAGTCGGTCGGGAGGTTGCCCGCCGCGCGCGATATGGCCGCCTGCACGTCCGGGGCAGCGAGGTCCACATTGCGGCTCAGGTTGAATGTCAGGATTATCTGCGATTGGCCTTCTGTATTGTTAGAGATGATGCTTGTCAGGCCCTGTATCTGGGTAAACTCGTTCTCGAGAGGGGAGGCGACGGCGGACGCCATCGTGTCGGGGCTCGCGCCGGGGTACGCAACCTGAACCAGTATGACAGGGTAATCAACGACCGGAAGGTCGCTTATAGGCAGCGTGAAATAGGCGACGATGCCGAATATCGTCACGACCACCATGAGCAGCGTGGTCATAATGGGTTTTCTTATAAAGTTTTCGGAAAAGCTCATTTAGTCCCCGCTATTTCGACGTCCGCTCCGGGCCTCAGGCCCATCTGGCCTGCAGTCACGACATACTCCCCGGCTTTGATCCCTTCGTTGACTATCATGTGGTCATTTACCTTGTTGCCTACGGTTATCTTCCTGATCTCGGACTTATTGTCCGGCGTCACGATAAAGACGTAATCGAACAGTTTGCCTTTGTCCTGGCCCACCTGTATCGATTCATAGGGTATGAGCACGGCGTCTTTTTCCCTTCGGAGGATGAGCAGCAGGTTCGCGAACTGCCCGGCCCAAAGGGCGGAATCCTTGTTGTCGACCGAGGCGCGCAGCAGGATCGTGCCGGTAGTGTTATCTATCGCGTTGTCGATAAAGTGCAGGGCGCCTTCCCGCGTGACGGGGCCGTTGCCTTCACGCGCGATGGAGATGACCACTTTAAGCTGGCCCTTGGCCATCGCTTCCCTTACGTTATTGAGGTCCCTCTCCGGGATCGTGAAATCCACGTAGAGCGGGTCGACGGTCTTTATATTCACGAGCGTCGGCCCCGAATTCGCCGTCACGATATTGCCGGGGTCGACCTGCCGCTTGCCGCAGACGCCGTCTATAGGGGAGGCGATGTAGCAATAGGCGAGGTTGATCTTCGCGAGATCTATGTTGGCGTTGTCGAGCTTTATCATCGCCTCCGAAGCGGTAACGCTCGTCTCATATTGCTCGAAGGCCTGTTGCGAAATGAGTTCCTTCGCGAGGAGTTTCCTGTTCCTCTCGAGAGTATCCTTGTTGAGTTTCAAATTAGCAAGGTCCTGTATCAGCTGCGCCTCTGCCTTGTCGAGGGTGGCTTTATACGAGCTCGGGTCGATCGTGAAGAGCATATCGCCTTTCTTCACGATGTCGCCGTCCTTGAAATGGACTTCCTTTATCTCCCCGGTCACCTGCGACATGATGTTCACGTTATAGGGCGAGTAGAGGTTTCCGAAGGACTCTATGGATATGTCGGCGTCCTTCGCCTCGGCCTTGACCGCCCTGACGATCTTCGGAGGCATCTTCTTCTCCGGGGGCTTGCGGCTGCAGCCCTTCACGATTCCCAGGGTAAGCAGCAATGCGAGGCCTATCCAGACCGCATATTTGATAAGTTTAGCAAGCGTATTACCGATCTTATTCATTTTTTGTCTCTCCGCCTGTATATATCGTTCCGGTCGCGTGGGCCAATTGGGCCAGTGCCACGAAAAGGTCTTTCCTCGATTGTATGAGGCTGCTCTTCGCGTCGGAAAGCTTGCTTTCCGCGTCGAGCAGGTCGAGTATGTTGTTCAGGCCGTTGCTGTAGCTTTCTAGGGCCAGCTCGTATGATGTCTGCGACGTTTTCAGGAAAGCTTCGCTGTATTCGAGCTTCTTGGCCGCCGTCTTGAAATCGTAGTATTTGGTCCAGACCTCGGCGCTGGCCGCGATCTCGGCCTCTATGAGTTTTTCGCGCTCGACGTTCGCGAGCGCCTCCTCCTCGCGAAGCTTGTTCAGGTTCTCGAACCCGTCGAAGACATCCCAGTCGAAACTCAGGTATGCCGCATATGTCCTGTCGGTATCGCGCGGCTGGCTGTAATTGTAATATTTATAGAAATTCTTGTTCGCCGAGGCGCCGGCGCTCAGCGTCGGGTAGAGATCGGAGTTGGCCGACCTTGCAACGGCATTCTGCGCCCTGAGGTTCGCCCTCAGCGCGGCGATATCCGGCCGCTGGTCGATAGCGTCGTTTATCATGCCCGTGATGTTTTCGTCATTTACCGATCTCGGGAGATCCTTGGACGGCTCGAGTACATCGAAGACAGTGTCCGCGGGATAGCCGAGAGACCTCGCCAGCGCGGCCTTCGATGTCTTGACCGCGCCCTTAGCGTTCTCGAGGGAATAGAGCGTCTGCTCGTATGTCGATTTTGCCTGCAGCACGTCGAGTTTCGCGGCGAGCCCTACCTCGTACCTGCGGGAAGCCGCGTCATATGCGGCCTGCGTGTTCTTCAGGTCCGATTCCGCCGCCGCCTGCAGCGCAACGGCGCTGTGATAGTCATAATAGGATGTCTCGACGTCGAGCACGACATCCTGCATCTTCCTGTTAAACTGGAAATTCGCGGCGATGAGCAGCTGCGATTGTTCGTCCACGTCGGCAGCCCTGCCGCCGAAATCGAGCAGCAGGTAAGTAAGCTGTATGCCGGGCCCGTACTTGAAATAATCGACGCTTGCCATATCTATATTGGCCCTGGAATCCTGCCTTATGGCATCGCCGCTGATGGTCACCTTAGGGTAATAACGGCCTTCCATCTGTAGTTTTGCCGCCTGGACCGCTTTCGCGTTCTCCCATGCCCGCTTGGTGGAAGGGTTCGTGCGCAAAGCTATATCTATCAGGTCGCCAAGCGACAAGGGTTTCGACGAGTCGATCCTCTGCCCGCGGACGGATTGCCAGGTCTTGTCCTTCGAGTCGTAGGCCTGTATCTTTTTTGCCGGTACCCAGGCAGCTTCGGAAGACGAAGGGGCTGTAAGAGTGCGGCATCCCGCCGCGGAAAGTAACATGGCTGCAGACGCAAGAATGATTAAGTATCCTTTTAGAGTAGTCATATTATATGATGCTATTATACAGGCAAAGAAACACGCGCGCAACAAAAAACTATTAACCCCTTGTTATTTGCGGTTTTTTTTGGTATATTTATAGCGCGTGGAGGCCTGAAGATATGCGCAATAGATACGGTTTGGCCGTTATAGCGTCCTTAGCTCTCCTTGCCGCCGCCCGGTATGCTGCGGCGGAGATTAAATTCGAGATCATTGACAGCGCGAGGTCCATACAGGGCATAGCCCTGCCGGCGGGCACGAGGATAGAGTATACGGAGTCCGGCAGGATCAATTACGCCATACTGGAGAAACCGGCGTCCGTGCAGGACCTGCCTTGCCAGGGGTGGATCTATTTTTATGAGTCCGGGAAGGTCAGGGACGCGGAATTGTCCCGCGATGTGTCTTTGCATGGCATCAAACTAAGCAAGGGCACCAGGATATACCTGTATGAATCGGGCAAGCTGCGGTCGGGCACGCTGGCCGAAGGGAAGACGATCAACGGCGTAAAGGTTGTCGACGGGGCGAGGGTCTTCCTTTTTGAGACAGGAAAGCTTATTAACATATATTTGGCGAAAGTCCAGGAGATACAGGGGGTCCTGTGCGCTCCGGGGCCGGTTGATTTCTATGCCGACGGGAGATTGAAATCGGCGACGCTTGCCAGGGCCGCGGAGATGGGCCGTATCAGGTATCCCGCGGGCAGCGTGATCGATTTTTATCCGTCGGGAAGGGTCAACAGGGCCGCCTTGTCTGAACCGGTCAGCATAGAAGGCAAACTCTGGGGCAAAGGGAGCCGCGTAAATTTCGGAGAAGACGGCAAGATCCTGCCGGTAAGATAATTGAAGACAGATTTGCTGGGATGGCGGAATTGGCAGACGCGACAGTTTGAGGGGCTGTTGGTTGAATAAACTGTGGGGGTTCAAATCCCCCTCCCAGCACCAATTTTCACGGGCGAACAAAGCGGTGACGTATGGCGGTTCAGAAGATAGGTTGCCATACCCTTACCTGGGGCAACTACTTCAAGGACTATCCCCTAAAAGACGTTCTTTGCGAGATAAAGGAAGCGGGTTACGAAGGGGCAGAGATATTCGATCCCCTTCCGAGATTAGGTTCCGCCTCCCTTCTTAAGACCCAGCTGGATGAGGCCGGGCTTGAGCTGGCGTCGCTATCCGCCAATGTCAGGGTAACTTCCGACGAGAGGGCCGATATCGCCGAGGCGATGGAGAAGGCCTATTTCGCCGGGCAGTTCGGCGTGGAAGCGCTGATGGTGACGGGCGGTTGGAAGGGCGACGGCCTTTCCAAGGATGCAAAAAGTTATAAGGCCCTCTGCAAAAGGCTCGATTCGCTCGCCAAATATTCTTCCAGGTTCAACGTAAAGATCGCATTCCATAACCATCTGGATACTATAGTTGAAGACGAGAGGGATATAATGGACCTTCTCGAGTTCTCCGGGTCCGTAAAGCTCTGTGTGGATACGGGGCACCTGGCGGCGGCCGGTTCCGACCCATCGGCGGCGATAGAGAGGTGCCGTTCGAGCGTCGCGCTTGTACACCTGAAGGACTGGGACCCCGCCGTAAAGGATTTTACCGAGCTTGGCCGCGGGATATTGTGCCATAACATGAAGAATATCCTTGCAAGTTTGGACAGGATTAATTATACTAACTGGATTATCGTCGAACTTGACAGGACTTCAAGCACTCCGCTGGAAAGCGCGAGGTCATCGCGCGATTTCCTAAGGGGGATAGGATTTTAAACATGGAGTTTAAGGTCGGGATCTGCGGCCTCGGAAGGAGCGCGCAGGAATTCCACATACCTCTTATGAAGAGGGTGGGGAAGTTCCGGATAGTGGCGGTATGCGACACTATACAGGGGCGCAGGAGGGTCGCGGACAGGGATTACGGCACGATAGCGTTTTCGGATTACAGGCATTTCCTCGACACCGATATAGACCTCGTGGTGATCGCGACGCCGTCGAGCAGCCATTTCAGGATAGCGAAGATGGTGCTCGAGGAGGGTAGGCATTGCGTGGTCGAGAAACCGATAGCGCTGACCCTTAAAGAGGTCGATTACCTCATTAAGCTCGCGCGTAAGAAAAAGGTAGTGCTCTCGGTATTCCAGAGCCGCAGGTTCGACGGGGATTTCCTCACGGTCAAGAGGCTGCTCGACGAGCACCTTGTCGGCGAACCGTTCACCGTTGAATCGAGGGCGACCTCGTACGGTTCTTTGAAGAATTACGGCGTGAAGGAGTTCAATCCCGCTTGGCGTTACAGGAAGGCCTACGGCGGCGGCATATTATACGATTTCGGCTCACATATAATAGACCAGATGCTGTGCCTCGTTAAGGAACAGCCGGTATCGGTCTGGTGCGACATGAAGTCGGTGCTCTGGTCGCGGGAAGTGGACGACTATTTCAAGCTGCTTATAAGGTTCCGCGGCGGGGTTACCGCGCACCTTGAAGCGAGCCAGGTTTCGCGGTATAATCTACCACGGTGGTATGTGCTCGGGACAAAGGGCGCGCTGTTGAGCGAGAACGGCGGCCACCCGATAAAGATAAAGACCCAGATGAAAGGCGAGGAGTTCGAAAGGACCTACCAGGTCGAGCCGAGCAACTGGGAGAAGTATTACGAGAACCTTTACGATGTGCTGATGCACCGCGCGCACCCGATCATAAAGCTCGACGAGGTGCGCAAGACGGCGGCTGTCATAGACGCCGCCCAGCTTTCGGCGCATAACAGGAGAGAAGAGAAAGTAAGGTTTTAGCGGCCCCTTCGTCTAGTGGCCTAGGACGGATGGTTCTCAGCCATTAAACACGGGTTCGATTCCCGTAGGGGCTACCAATTCGAAGCGTCAGGCGGCAACCATTAGCCGGATTTTTTGGCAATGATCCTGAGTCCGCCGACGTTAGTTCCCATAAAGAGCCGCGACATCTTTGTGTAAAAATCTTCCAGATCGTTAA
>JAGONY010000052.1 GCA_017992785.1 Candidatus Omnitrophota bacterium
GGATGGTGAATATCACCGCGACGACGGGTATCTCGACGAGAGTGAGCCCGGCACTGCCGGCTATGCGCCTTCTACCTGTTAGCGACATTTGTTGTAAATGCCCTCTGGAATGTCCTGTTGCCCTGGCCCCAGCTGACCGTGCAGATGACCTGCCTGAGGTCGTTTACCGTGGTCGTTGATACCGTCTGGGTCCATGAATACGCGGGGTCTGCGAATGTGCCGGAGGTGGTGCCGAGCGCGGGAAAGCCGCTGTTCTTCAGTTCATCAAGGTGTTCGTTAGCGAATATGGTCGCCTGCGTCGCGCTGACGGACCTTCTCGCGGAATCAAAACCGATGGGAAAGAGTGAAAGGATCCCCACAAGGCCGACAGCCAGGATGGCCAGCGCGATGACGATCTCAATGAGGGTGAAACCGCTCCTTTTCATCTCATCCCCCCTGCTAAAACCGGCTTATCTTGTCCAGTTCGTTATATCGTCGGCATTGCCGTAGGTCTTGTCGGGCCCCGCAGACCTTATGTCGACATACGTGTTGCCGTGCGTCGCGTCGGGCCTCGAATATAGGTATGCCGTCCCCCACGCGTCCACGATTGTGGGACCGGCGGCCAAGTCGTTATCCTTGAACGTCATATACGGCCCGGCCCAATTAGTGTTTGGTAGGGGGGTGCTCGTACTTATAAAATAGTTGCCCGTATTGCTCATGAGGCATATGAACAGGTTCGTGTTACCGGTGAGAGGATATCCCCCAACGTCCGACTGGAACATCCCGAGGCCGGTCTCGATGCCCGCTATCATAGCGCGCGTGCGCGCTATCAGGGCGCGCTGCCTCGCCGTGCCGGCTGCAGCCGCGACAAGCCCCGCGAGCATCATTATTATCGTCATGACGACTATGAGTTCTATTATAGTAAATCCCCTTTTACCCTTCCTCATTTTAACCACCTCCTAACGCGGTTACGAGCTGGAACAGCGGCAGGAACATAGCGATGACTATGAAACCTACGATGAGGCCCAGCCCGATGATCAAGAACGGTTCAAGTACGGACATGAGGCCTGTTACGGTGACATCGACCTCTTCATCATATACGTCTGCGACTTTAAGGAGCATCTGGTCCAAAGAGCCCGTCTCCTCGCCTACCGAGATCATATTCACCGCCATCGCGGGAAAGAGCCCTGCCTTCAGCAACGGCTTCGCTACCGTCTCGCCTTCCCTTACCGCATCATGGACGACCACGATCGAACGCGCCATCGCTTCATTGCCCGTAGTATCTTTAGCTACCATGAGCGACTGAAGTATCGGGACGCCGCTGGAGAGCAGCGTGCCGAGGGTCCTCGAGAAACGCGCTATAGCTATCTTCCTTACAAGCTGGCCCATAACGGGTATTTCAAGTTTGGCCTTGTCTATGAGCAGTTTTGTCGCGGGCAGCCTGTACAGTATATTAAAGAGCATTATGCCCAATCCTATCAATGCGAGGCCTATATACCATTTGCTCTTCGCGAAATCGCTGACTACGAGGAGTACTTTTGTCATCACGGGCAGTTCCACGTTCATTTCCTTGAATATCTGCAGGAACTTAGGCACGATGAACGTTATAAGGAAGCCGAGGACGGATAAAGCCATGGTGAGGACGAGTGCCGGGTATATCATCGCGGATTTGATCCTTCCTTCCAACCTCTGGGACTTCTCCGCGAACTCCGCGAGTCGCGTCAAAACGACTTCAAGAACGCCGCCCGCTTCGCCGGCTTTCACCGTATTGACATACAACGGCTCGAACGCCTTCGGGAACTTTGAAAGCGCCTCGGAGAACGAGCTTCCTCCCTCTACCTGCTCGGCAAGGCCGCGTATGGTCGCCTTCAACAGCCCGGCCTTCTCTTGCCTTTCGAGGACATACAGCGCGCGAACTAGCGGGAGGCCGGAACCTATAAGCGTTGCCAGCTGCCTTGTAAATATCGTCACCTGCTTCGCGGTGACCCTTCCGAATAACGAGATCGTCATGACGGATTTTGCGGGCTTTACGTCCGCCGACCCTCCCCTTTCCCTCGAGGAGGTCATATCCGACTTCGATTTCTCTTCGGTTATGCTGATCGGGTATAAGCCCTTCTGCCGGATCTGGTCCATTGCCTCCTGGTTCCCGGCTACTTCGAGCTTGCCCTTGGTCTCTTTGCCATCTTTATCTATAGCGACGTAGTTGAAGATTGCCATAACCTGTTCTCCCTTAATCTATAATATAAATATACCCTATCAGGACGCCTTTGTCAAAGGCGCAAAAAACTATAATACGGAGGTCTGGGCTTCCTTTAATACCTCCTCGACGCTCGTGATCCCCGCGTTGATCTTCTCAAGCCCGTCCTGCAACAGGGTCTTCATTCCGGCCTCTACGGCGGCGTTCTTTATAAGGGCAGTATGCGCCCTTTCAATGACAAGCTGGCGGATATTCTCGTTCAATATGAGGAGCTCGTATATGCCGGTCCTTCCTTTATATCCCGAATTATTGCATTTGACGCACCCGGCCCCCTTGTAGAATTTATGCGATTTGATCTCTTCGGGCTTGATGCCGAGATCCTCGATGATCTCCGGCTCGGGGGTATACTCCTCCTTGCAGAACGTGCATATCTTCCTGACGAGCCTCTGAGCGAGGACCGCTTCGAGCGTGGAAGTCACGAGGAACGGCTCGACGCCCATATCGACAAGCCTCGTTATCGTTCCCGCGGCGTCGTTCGTGTGAAGGGTAGAAAATACGAGATGGCCTGTCAGCGACGCCTGTATAGCGATCTGCGCGGTATCGGCGTCCCTTATCTCGCCGACCATGATTATATCCGGGTCCTGCCTCAGTATATGGCGCAGCGAAGACGCGAACGTGAGGCCTATCTTCGCGTTGATCGGCACCTGTATGACGCCCTTCAGGTCGTACTCTACGGGATCCTCGGTCGTGATGACCTTATACTCTATCTTGTTTATCTCCTTCATACACCCGTAAAGCGTCGTCGTCTTGCCGCAGCCGGTCGGTCCCGTCGCGAGGAATATGCCGTTGGGTTTCTGTATGATCGAGCGGATCTTCTTCTTCGTGTCGTCGAGCATGCCCACCTCGTCGATCGACAGACTGACGGTCGTCCTGTCGAGGACCCTCATGACGACGCTTTCGCCGAATATCGTCGGCAGCGTCGAGATACGCAGGTCGACGCTCTTGCCTTCTATAGTGACCATTATACGGCCGTCCTGCGGCAGGCGCCTTTCGGCAATATCGAGGTTCGCCATGACCTTGATCCTGGACGAGAGCCCGAGGCTTAAGTTCTTTGGAGGGCGCGCGACTTCGTATAGCACGCCATCCACCCTGTACCTTATACGGTAATCCTGCTCGAACGGCTCGAAATGGATGTCGGAGGCCTTCTCCTTGACGCCCTGAAGCAGTATCATGTTCAGCAACTTTATGACGGGAGCGCGCGACGCGAGTTCCTGCAGTGTCGCGATGTCGTTGACTTCCTCGCCGACCGGGGCAAGCTCCATCTTCTCCCCGAAGACGCCGAGCACGTCCTGTATAGTCTCTCCTTCGGAGCCGTAATACCTCTGTATCTGCTCCTTTATCTCCTCGTCGCTTGCGACGACGCCTTTTATGTTCATGCCGAGCGTGAACCTGAGGTCGTCGAAAGCCGCGACGTTCAGCGGGTCCGCAATAGCGATCGAGAGCTGGTTGCCTTCCGCCGAGATCGGCATTATCGTATATATTTTCGCGACGGAAGCCGGGACCTTGTCGATGACCTCCCTCGGGATCTTCATGTCCTTGAGCTTTATGACCGAGAAGCCGGACCGCGCGCCGAGCAGCTGAAGGATATCGTCTTCCTTCACGACGCCCATGTCTACGAAGATCCTTCCGAGAAGCTTTCCGGTAAGCTTCTGCTCTTCGAGGGCCTGCTCGAGCTGGTGCTCGTTTATCATCTTCTTATCGAGCAGCAGCTGGCCTATCCTCTTGTATTTCTCCTGCTTCGGCTGGTCTTTTTCAATGGCCATATCTGTTATTCCTCGTAGCCGTGCGTGATGCGCACGACCTCGGATATAGTAGTGATCCCTTCCTTTACCTTGTTCAGGCCGTCTTCCCTCAACAGCTTCATCCCGTTCCTGCGCGCAGCGTCGCGTATCTCGTATGAAGAGAGGCGCTTGACGACCATCTCGCGTATCTCGTCGTTGTTGACGAGAAGCTCGAATATGCCTATCCTTCCCTTATATCCGGTATAGTTGCACATCTTGCACCCTTTGCCCTTGGAAAGTTGGAGCTCTTCCGCTTTCGGGTCTCCCGGCTTGTATCCGAGAACGTACAATTCTTCTATCGAGGGCTTATAGGGCTCCTTGCAGTTCTGGCATATCTTGCGCACGAGCCGCTGCGCCATGACCGCCTGGACCGTGGAACTGACAAGGTATGATTTGACGCCCATATCTATGAGTCGCGTGAACGCGCCGGCGGCGTCGTTCGTATGCAGGGTCGAGAAGAGCAGGTGGCCGGTAAGCGCGGCCTGGATCGCGATCGAGCCGGTCTCGAAGTCGCGGATCTCACCGACCATTATAACGTCGGGCGCCTGCCTCAGCATCGTCCTGAGGCCCGAAGCGAAGGTGAGCCCGATCGACGGCCGCACATGGACCTGGTTGATGCCGGATATCTGGTACTCGACCGGGTCCTCGACCGTAATGAGTTTCTTGTTCGGCTTGTTTATATAGCTCAATGCGGCATAGAGCGTGGTCGTCTTTCCGCTTCCGGTAGGGCCGGTAATAAGCAACATACCGTAAGGGAGGTGGATCAACTTCTCGAACGTATCGGCGTCCTCGTGGAGGAAGCCCAGCTCGGCGAGGCCGAGCATGAAGCTCGACTTATCGAGGATCCTCATGACGATGCTCTCGCCGTACAGCGCGGGCAGCGTAGAGACGCGCAGGTCGAGGTCCTTGCCCATGCCCTGGATCCTTATCCTTCCGTCCTGCGGCAGCCTCTTCTCGGCGATGTTCATGCCGGCCATGATCTTCAACCGGCTCAATATTGAGGGCTGCAGCTGTTTCGGGGGGCCGGGCACTTCGTGCAAAACGCCGTCTATCCTGTACCTCACGCGGAACTTGTCCTCGAGCGGCTCGACATGGATATCCGACGCGCGGTTCTTCACGGCTTCCGATATTATCTGCGTAACGAGCTTGATTATCGGCGCTTCGTCCTTCTGCTCTTCCTTTACGACCTCGCCCGCGACTCCCTTGAAGGAGACCGAGGCGGAATCGTCCTGCTTCTGGGCGACCGCGTCGAGGATGTTCTTGCTTCCGCCGTAGTGTTTTTCGAGCGCTATGTTGACGTTCGTATCCGAGCTCAGGACGAAATCGAGTTTCACGCCGGTAAACGATTCGAGGTTGTCCTGGGCAAGAAGGTTGAGCGGGTCGTCTGTGGCGACGGTCAAAACATCGTTCTCGAATTTCAGCGGGACCATCTTATGGCGGTATGCCACAGCGGGTTTTATCTTTGAGAGGATATCGAACGGTATCTCCATGTCGAAGATAGGCGTGCGGACCAGCGAGAACTCCTGGACGATGAGGTCCCTGAGCTGCTCGGTCTGCATGAAACCGATGCCGTTCAGGACTTCGGAAAGGCGGCTGCCGGATTCCAGCTGGGATTTCAGGACACTCTTCAGCTGCGATTCGTCGAGTATCCCGATCGACCTGAGGTATTCGCCTATTAGCCTGCTTCTATTGATCAAAGCCCGACTTTCTCCCCCTTATCTTTCGAGCCGCGTCGAAGGCCTCGCGCCTTACGCGCGCGAACGGCACCCTCGCCTTTTTTGCGGCCTTTGCGCAATCTTCAAATTCCGGAGAAACCGTTATTAGCTTCCTGTTGCTGAAGCCAAGCTTTACCCTTATATTACCATATTTTGTGTTTACTTCAACTATTTTACGGCCGAGGACGTCCCTTTCGGCATCGTGGCGCC
>JAGONY010000053.1 GCA_017992785.1 Candidatus Omnitrophota bacterium
AGCCAAGCTTTACCCTTATATTACCATATTTTGTGTTTACTTCAACTATTTTACGGCCGAGGACGTCCCTTTCGGCATCGTGGCGCCTTATGCCGAATGTCGGCGTCTCCTCGAAGATCATCTCCGACAGGCGTTGCGCGTCGTTCTTCCCCGCGATCACGGTCAGCACGCACCCGGGGCGTGATTTTTTCATTATGACGGGCGTCATATATACGTCGAGCGCGCCGGCATCAAGAAGCTTCGTGGTAAGGTAGCCGTATACCTGCGGGTTCATGTCATCGATATTCGTCTCGAGCACCGTGACGGGCGCGGCGAGCGGCCCGGGCGCGGCGCCTTCTTCCGGGGCCTCGCACAGTATTGCCCTCAGCAGGTTGGCGTGCCCGGGTATCTCGAGGGACCCGGCCCCGTAACCCGATTTTAATATCCGGCACTCGGGGATATTCGCCGTTCCGCGCCCCGTGGAGAATGTCTTCAGTATCGCGGCTCCCGTGGGTGTTATGAGCTCAAAAGGGGTATCTTCTATCTTTATATCGAACCCTTCCAGCAGGTATGCGGTCGCCGGCGCGGGATTCGGAAATACCACGCCGTGCACGAGGATTGTGCCCGATCCTGAAACGATATTGGACGCAAAAACGCGTTCGACCCCGAGGGCTTCCATTCCTATGCAGGCGCCCACTATATCGACCACGGAATCGATATCCCCGACCTCGTGGAAATGGACTCTTGCGGGAATAATGCCGTGCGCTTTCGCCTCGGCTTTCGCGAGGTTCGTAAATACCGCCATAGACATGTCCTTTACCCGGGCGGAAAGCCCCGAGGCCCTTATCGCGCGCGAAATGCCGGCAAAAGTCTTCTCTTTTGTGTGTCCATGGCCGTGATGCTTCTTGTATGCCACGTCAAACTTGACTCCGGCTATGCCGGAACGCTTTACCTTGCGGGCGGATATGCGGTACTTGCCTATCTTCATCCTGCGCAGCCCCGATTCGAGCCGCCCGATACCGAGGCCGCATCCTATCAGCGCGCCTATGAACATGTCTCCGCTTATGCCGCTCTGGCAATCAAGGCGAAGTATCTTCATTTGGTTATGAGTCCCGCGAAATAGCCTGCGCCGAAACCGTTGTCTATATTCATCACGCATACGCCCGGCGCGCATGAGTTCAGCATTGTCAATAACGGCGAGAGACCCGCGAAGGAAGCTCCGTATCCGACCGATGTCGGCACCGCAATTACGGGGCAGGCGGCCAGGCCGCCGATTATCGAGGCGAGTGCGCCCTCCATGCCGGCGACGACAATTATGGCTTTCGACCTTTTGATCAGCGGGATATTCCCGACGATCCTGTGCAGGCCGGCGACGCCGACATCGTATACTTTTGCCGTCCTGCAGCCGATAAGCTCGAGCGTCTGCGCGGCTTCTTCGGCCACCGGTATGTCCGAAGTGCCGGCGGTTATTATCGTGACCGCGCCCCTCTTCCTGCGCGGCTTCTTCTTTTGCAAATATATCATCCCTGCCGTCTCGTTGAAACGCAGGCCCTCTAAGCCGCGCGACAGGAACCTGAACAGACGCGGGCTCGCTTTCGTTATAAGCAGCGTGCCGCCGCCCGAGGCGATCCTTGCCGCGATACGGGCTATATCGGAATCCTGTTTTCCGGGAGCGAATATGACTTCGGGGAAACCCTTGCGGAGCGGACGGTGGAAATCTATCTTCGCGCACCCTATATCATGGAACGGGAAATGCTCCAGGTCTTTCATCGCGGCGCGCTCGGAGATCTTTCCGCTTTTAAGCCGTGAGAGCACCTTCCTTATCGAGTTTTTCGAATAGTCCATGATGCCTATCTTTTGGTGAAAATAACGGCTATCAGAAGCGATATCAGGATGAACGCGAGTATAAAGAAATCGTTGTAATAAAAGAAATCCCTTATCCTGTCGAAGAAAGAGTACCCGTGCTTCGGGTCGGGCCCCTGCGGAGGCGGGGTCAGGTGGTATATCGGGACGGATTGGTGTTTCAGGAGCCGCAGCCTGCTGCGCAGGGCCTCCACCTGCCCCTTCCTGAACCTGAGGAATTTACCGCCGATGTTATACGCGGGGATCTTCCCTTCGGCGACAAATGCCCTGACATCCTCTTCGCTGAGTCCGAGAAGTTCGGCGGCCTCCTCGAGGCCTATGAGCCTCTCGGATTCCCTCCGGTCGCCGTAGGGCCTATTTGACTCGCTCCGATGCAATCCATTCATCTATTTTCGCTTTATCAAAATGGAGTTTATCGCCTTCCCTTATAGAAGGTAGTTTTCCGTTCGAAACCCATTCCCTGACCACGGACGCGTCCACTTCAAGATACCTGGCCACTTCGTCGAGGCCTATCAGCTCGGCTCCCGGCGCCGACGCGCTCTTAATGCCCGACGTCATCTGGCAGTTGCCGTTCAGTACCGAACCCTTGCCGATCTCGAGCAAAGGCGAGCGTATATTGCCGTCCACTCGCGCAGGAGAGACGAGCTTCAGGGATTTCTTCGCGACGACCTCGCCCGTCACCCTGCCGGCGATAGTGATCTCGTCGCCTACAATATTCGCGCTGACGAACGCCTTCTCTCCGATCATCAGCGTCCCTTTCGTGTCGAGAGTGCCCTCGAACCTGCCGTTTATCTGCAGGTTCACGGGGTCCTTGAATGACATCGTTCCCTGCATGCTGGCGTCAACGTCCAAGACCTTCTCCTCTGCCTTCTTGCTCTTTCCAAGCATCGCCAAGCACCCCCTTTCCTTTGCCGGACACGCGCTTAAACTTCCGGCATGACCTTCCACTCGGCCTTCGATACGCCGCTGACCTGCCGTATCTTGGATAATATCTCGCTGTCAAATTCGCCGGAGAGAAGCTTCACTCTTATCCTTAACATCACGCCGTCTGAACACGGGGATTTCTTCACGTCAAAATCCTTTATCTCTACATCATATTCCAACAGGATGCCGCGTATCTGTTCGAGTTCCGCCGTGCCGGACTTCGCCTCGATCTCAAGGGACTTATACCATTCCCTGCGTATCATGACCTTCTCGACCCTGTTCAGGAAGAACAATGCCGCGAGTACTATTGCCGTCGTTGCGGCCGCGGGAACGAAAAGCCCCGCGCCGACCGCAAGCCCGATGCCCGCAACCGTCCAGAGGCTCGCGGCCGTAGTCAATCCCCTGACAGACGCCTTGAATCTTATTATCGTTCCCGCGCCGAGGAACCCGATACCGCTGACGACCTGCGCGGCGATACGGCCGGGGTCGGGAACAGCCACGCCTTTATAAATATCGAAGATATGCATTGAGGTCAGCATTATGAGCGTTGAACCGACGCCTACCAGTATATGCGTCCTGAAGCCGGCGGGCCTTTCGTGTATCTCGCGTTCGTAGCCGATAAGCCCGCTCAATAACGCGGCTATACACAACCTGAGTATCATCTCATAATCGGTTAACGCCATGTTATTCTCCTGTTCAGATTTCCAGCCCGGGTTCGGCCGTAACGCATGCCGGCTGCTTCCCGCCCTTCTTATATAACAGGTACCCCGTAGAAGCGATCATCGCGCCGTTATCGAGCGAGAGCCGCATGCCGGGAAAAACGACATCTATGCCGTTTTCCGCGCAAGCCGCGGACAAGCTCGACCTCAACAGCTTGTTCGCGCTGACCCCGCCGCCGACTATCAGCGTATTCACGCCTTTCGAGCGGCATGCCGACACCGCGGTGCAAGTTATGGAGCCGACCGCGACTTTCTGGAAGCTCGCCGCGATGTCGCGAGCCTCTTTGCGGCTTATCTTCCTGCCCCTCGTATGATATAATACCGCAGTTTTCAACCCGCTGAAACTAAAATCGAATGAACCTCCGCCGAGGAACGGCGGCGTAAACTTTACCGCGTCCGGGTCCCCGCCTTCCGCGGCCTTCTCTATGGCCGGCCCGCCCGGATACCCGAGGCCTATCACTTTTGCGGCCTTATCAAAGGCCTCTCCGGCCGCGTCGTCGCGCGTCTGCCCGAGCAGCTTGAACTTCCCTATATCCCTGCAAAGCACGAGGCTCGTATGGCCTCCGGAAACGACGAGGCCGATGAACGGGAACTTTATGTCGGGACGGCCGATAAGCCCCGAATATATATGCGCCCAGAGGTGGTTCACCCCGACAAGCGGGACGACGAGCGAATAGCTCAACGCTTTCGCGAACGATATGCCGACGAGCAGCGCGCCGACGAGCCCGGGGCCTTTCGTGACCGCGACCATGCCTATATCAGCGGGCTTTATCCCGGCGGAACCGATCGCGTCCCTGACCACATAATCTATGACTTCCACATGGTAACGGGTCGCTATCTCGGGAACGACGCCGCCGTATTTCCTGTGGAACTCGAGCGAGGACGCGACCGTATTCGACAGTATCTGCCTGCCGTCCTTTACGACGCTCGCGCCGGTCTCATCGCATGATGTCTCTATGCCGAGTACAAACATCGCCTATTTCGCCAATACCGACACGGGGACGACATCTATGCCCCTCGCGTCCAGTTTCGGGACCGCTTCCCTTAGGACGGCGATGGTATTCGGCCTGTCGTGCCCGATGGCGACGGCCTCGCCGCTTTTTTGCGCGATGCTCACCGCCTTCTCGAATTGTTTCCTTATATAGGAGGGATCGCTCTCATTATCGAGGAATATCGACCTCTTCACGAACCTGATACCCATCTTCCCGGCCAGGTATTCTCCCGCGGAATCGTTAGTAACAAGGCTGTCCAGGAAGAACATGCCGCGCTCCTTCAATTCCCCGAAAAGCGCGCCCATAAGCTTTATATCTTCCGTCGCCTTGGAACCCTCATGGTTGCTGATCCCGTCCGCGTAAGGGACGCTCTTGAGCGCTTTGTTGAACGTATTGCGGATATCCTCATCGCTCATTGAAGTATAAAGCGTCAACAGTTCCAGCCTCATCTTCGCTTTCGGCTCCATCGGCATGTGCATTATGACCTCGAAACCTTTCGCGTGCGCCTTCTCGGCAATGGACGTCGAATACGGCAGCGCCGGCAATACCGAAAGTGTCAGCGGCGCGTCAATCGCCGCCACTGCATCTACATTCTTCGTGTTATAACCCCAGTCGTCGAGGACTATCGCTATCCTCGGCCGCGCGGCTTTCGGAGGCGCTGGCGCGGGCGTAGGTGCTATGGGAGGTTTGACCGCGGCGGCGGCGGGCAGCTTATGTATCAGCGTAAGCCGCAACAGCGGCACGACGGAATTCTTCTCCGTTATCAGGTAGGATACCTCTTCCTTCGACTGCTCTACGCCCTTGGCCGACATCCTCTTCACGGCCCTCGACTCCTCGCGTATCGCGAACCCGCTCTTGCCCAGCGAGCTTTCAAGCTTGCGTCGGAAATCGTCGAACCGGAAATCGTCCTTTACCCAATACCTCTTCTCGACGTAGAAATGCTTCACCCGGCCGACAAGGTCCTTGGAGGCCACCTCTGAGGCCGACAGCCCGTTTTCCACCGCCTTGTTCAGCGCTCTCTCCTCGAGGTAATTCACGGCGACGTTATAAACGAACGCTATGATTATCGCCGCGGCGGCCGCAACGGCAATATATAACGGGTTTATCTTTTTCATTTCTTCGCTGAGAATGATTTATATATCTTTATCGTCTTTATGACATCGACGGCGCTCTGCAGCTGGTTGTCGTAATCTTCCTTCTTGACGGACGGCTTGTCGTCCTTCGACTGCTCGAGCTTATCGAAGACCTCTTCGGGCTTCTTCTTTTCGTCGGAGTCGTCCTTTTTCAGCTGTTCGCGCTCTACGATGAGGTCGGGAGTTATTCCCTGCCCGTGTATAGAG
>JAGONY010000054.1 GCA_017992785.1 Candidatus Omnitrophota bacterium
TGCAGTTGAGGGCCATTGCGAAGATGCGTGCTGTGGTGGTCTTGCCTACACCGCGCGGGCCGGAAAAAATGTACGCATGGGCGACTCTGTTATTCGCGATCGCGTTCCTGAGGGTGGTCGTGACGTGTTCCTGACCAAGGACGCTGTCGAAGTCTTTCGGCCGCCATTTGCGTGCGAAGACTATATAAGACATTACGTATTATATCCTTTTATGAAATCAACGAGTTGATTCTATTCCTAAATAAAGATGAAGTCAATCAATAATTTTTGAGCTCTTCCCTGAACGCGAAGACGAGGCATCCGGGGACCTTTATGACCTGTTTTGTCGTCGGGTGGATACGGTAATGGTGGGTCGCGCAGTGCGGCATCCTGTCCCAGATGAAATTATATTTATCGGAGCCCAAAAGATAGTAGAGCTCCACTCTTTTATCCCCTAGCAGGGCCTTCTTTATCTTCTTAGAGTTGAATCCGCTCTTTATTGATACCGCGAGCGCCTTCCGCAGGAACTTGCCGTTGACATAGTAGAGCAATTTCATGAAATACAGCGGGAGATAGAACAAATGGTTAGCGAGCCAACCTGCATTTTCCATTTTGTTGGCGAGCATGTCTATCTCGCGGCCGCATTTGTAGATATTTTTGCGCGGGTTCCTGACCACTAGGTCTATCATCGACTTCAATTCCCCGCCCTGCGAGATTATCATGCCCATCTGCCCGCACATCGGGCTGAATGTAGATGTCACCCACTTGTCCGGGTCGATTATCTTCGCGTATTTCAGCGGTTTCAGCAATATATAGAACGCCGCGAGCGGGAACGTGACCGCCTGCGCGCCTATTTTTTTACATATGAAGTCCTCGACGCAATCGCCGGTCAAGCGCTTGTTGACGAGGTCGTTGACGTCCGTGATCCTTCCGGAGAAACATTCGGTCGTTATCATCAGCCGCTTGACGATATCCTGGTTGTCCATCGCGAACTTTATCGCTTCGGGGATATTGTCGAGGTTCAGCTGCTTCGACGCGGTGAACGAGAGTATTATCCACGCCTTGCCGAGCTCGCGGATGTTCTTGAGCGCCTTGCGTACCGATTCATACGCGGCCAAACTCCCGCGCAGCTTTCGGCACGCCTCCGGGTCGGTGCCGTCGAATCCGAAATAGAACTTCCTGATGCCCGCGTCGAATACCTTCTTGCAGAAATCCTTGTCGGCGATCGTTATGCAGTTCGTCGCGATGAACGTGCGGCGTATGAGGCCGAGCTCTTCGGCCTTCTTGACTATCCTGAAGAAATCCGGGTGTATCGTCGGCTCGCCGCCCGTCAGGACGAGGTGCGTCTCCTTATCCTCCCTCGCTATCGTCTCCATTATGCGGCAGACATCCTCGTAGGGGACGTCTTTTCCGGTCGCGTCGGCGTCGGCGTAGCAGACGGGGCACTTCATGTTGCAGCGCGTGGTTATCTCAATGAAGGTTATCGGCGATTTGCGCATGTGGTGCACCGCGCATTTGAATATCCCCTCGCGGCACTTCGGGATATCGCAGCCGTAGTCCTTTATGTGGTCGAATAAGCTCAGGCGCTCCTTGAAAAGCTCCGCGTCGGATGATACGAGGTCGACGACCTTCCCGTGCTCGCTGCATCTCTTCTCGAGCAGGATCTTGCCGTCCTCTTCGTAATAACGGCCGTCGAGGTCCCTGTTGCAGGCGGGGCATATCGTCTTCACTTGCCTATCGAACATTGAACTTCTCCGCGACCTTTTTCATTATCGGTTTCTTGTAGTTATCCCACGTGCAGGTTGGAAGCGTCCTTATCTCGTCGGTGTCCGGGTCCACGTAAGCGAAGCACGACGAGCACATCACGAGCCGCTCGGCCTCGGCGGTCTTGAGGTCCTCGAGCGGCAGGATGAGTATCTGCAGGGCGCCCTTTATCAGCGTATCCTCCCGCAGGACGTCCTTCGCCTTCCTGCCGATGATCATCTTGCCGAATATCCCGAGCCATTTCATGTAAGCCGTCGGGCCGCGCGAGCCGACAAGCGCGCCGAAGTTCACGTGTTTCGCGGCGATGCCGAGGGCCTTGAGGCATATGCCGGCCTTGCCGAAGGGTCCGGGTTTTTTTCCTGCATATTTTTTTGATACCTCTATCTCGAGGCCGCGAAGGTCACCGATGAATCGGTATAACGACGTCTTCAGGAATTTCGACGCCGAGACGAACTTCGTGCCGTCGGAGACGAGGTATGTTATGCTCTCGCAGTTCGGGTGGACGCCGACGAACGGCATGTTCCTTATCCCAAGCGCCCGGTAGAGGTTCTTGAGCGACAACGATCCGAGCGGGACGAACTCGACGTTCCCTCCCTCTATCGTCTCGTTGACCATATATTCGACGTCCTCGAGCGTGGTGCGCTCGGGGTTGTAATCGAGGGCCTTCTTGTCCCAGGTATGTATGAGCGGCATGAAATATATCCCGCGCACGACATGCAGGTTCTTTTGGCTGAATTTAAAAAATTCGGCCATGTCCGAGGCGTTCTGCTCCTTATCGACGACGGTCATCAGGATGACCTTGCCCCTCTTACGGGCCGCGAGGTTATCGAGCGCCTTAAGTTTCAGGTCGAGCGCGTCCGCCCTGCCGCGGAGTTTCTCGTACATCGCCTTGTTGAGGCCATCGAACGCGATGTGTATCATCACGCCGAGATCCATCAGGTCGTCGCAATATTTCTTGTCGGCGAGTTTGAGGCCGTTGGTTATCACGCGTATCGAGAGGCCGTAGGATTTCCCGAGTTTTATTATATCGAAGAGGTCCGCGCGCATCGTCGGCTCTCCGCCGAAGAGCTGGACGTAGGGCTTTACATCGTACGTCGAATAATGCTTGAATATCCTGTCGAAGTATTCCATGCGGGGCTCGAACTTGTAGCCCATCGCGGCGAGGTTGTTCAGGCAGATGAGGCAGTTCATGTTGCAGCGGTTCGTTACGTCTATGAAGATAATATCGGGCTTCTTGTGGGAGGTGCAGTTCGGGCATAGGAGGCCGCAGCCCGACGATACCACCGCTTCCTGCATGAATCCGCGTTTCTTGTTATAAAGCGACGCGTCCGAAGAGACGAGGTATTCGTTCGTCCCGCATTTCGGGCATTCCTTGGAGAGATAAACCTTGTTGTCGCGCTCGACATGCGTCGCGGGGACTATCTGTTTACATTCATTGCAAAACGCGAAGTTTTTAGGGGCCATACACTTAGGGGCCATACCTCATGTTTATTCTGGCGGAGAGGCAGGGATTCGAACCCTGGGACCCGCTTTTGGGCAGGTCAATCGCTTAGCAGGCGACTGCTTTCGGCCACTCAGCCACCTCTCCTTAACAAGCTCTATACGGTGGAAGCGCAGCTAATCCCGAGGGCATATCCCGAGGGATTACTTACTTCCTCCCTTTCTTCCTTTTCTTCTTAAAGAACTCGGTCATCAGCGACCCGCATTCCTTCGCGAGCACGCCGCCGGTGACCTTTATCCTGTGGTTCAATTTTTTGCTGTCGGCGATATCGAACACCGAGCCGCACGCGCCTGTCTTCGGGTCCTTCGCGCCGTAATATATATGCTTTACGCGCGCGAGCACGAGGGCCCCCGCGCACATCGAACACGGCTCTACCGTAGCATATAAAGAACAATCTATCAACCGCTCGCTGCCGAGGTGCGCCGCCGCCTGAGTTATCGCGATCATCTCGGCGTGCGCGGTCGGGTCCTTCAGCATCTCTATCTGGTTATGCGCCCTCGCTATTATTCGCCCTTCGCGCACTATTACCGCTCCGACGGGCACTTCATCCTTCTCGAAGGCGTCGCAGGCCTGCTTCAGGGCCTCGGACATATAAAATTCATGCTGTTTAAGCATATAAAATACTTTCTCCTCGCCCAAAACGCCGGTTTATCCCTTGCCTGTACGCTCGCATTTTTGCGTTCGCAAAAATACATCGCAGGCTGCGGGATAACTCACAACAACCTATAGCGGGAGTTAATGGCGCGCCCGGGGCGGGTTGAACGCCCAACCTTTGGTTCCGTAGACCAACGCTCTATCCAATTGAGCTACGGGCGCGTACTGGAAATTATAACACAAAAACCGCTACCTGTAATTGGTGAATTGCAGGGGCAGGGGGAAGTCCGCGGCGCGCAGGTGCGTGATGACTTCCTGAAGGTCGTCCTTCTTCGGGGAGGAGACCTTGACCTTTTCCCCCTCTATTTGCGTCTGTATCTTCGGGTTCAGGTCCTTGATGAGCTTCACGAGGTCTTTCTGCTTCTCCCTCGGGATGCCGCAGTTCAATTCTATGGACTGCCTGAACGTGCCTTCGAACGCCTTCTCCGGTTCCTTATATGTGAGCGCCTTCAGCGAGATGTTGCGCTTGACCATCCTGCCGTCGAGGATGTCCTTCAGCGAGCGGAGCTTGAAGTCGTCGTCGGCTATGATCGTTATCTTCTTCTCCTCGCGGCTGTAATCTATCGACGACTTGCTCCCGCGGAAATCGAACCTCTGCGACAGCTCCTTCTTCGCCTGGTTGACCGCGTTATCCACTTCCTGCAGGTCTATTTCGGATACTATGTCGAAAGAGAAATTTGCCGCCATCTTCTACTCCTTGTCTTTGTCCCTGTCGGCGCGTTTGCGCGTGAGGGTATCGAGGATCTTCTTGCGCAGGCGGATGCTCTTCGGCGTCACTTCCACGAGCTCGTCCGACCCGATATATTCTATCGCCAGCTCTAGCGTCATCTCCCTCGGAGGGGTCAGCACGACCGCGATATCCGACGTAGAGGACCTCATATTCGTAAGTTTCTTCGTCTTGACCGGGCTCAACGGCATGTCCTCGCCGCGCGGGTTCTCGCCGACTATCATGCCCTCGTATACGTCGGTGTTCGGCCCTATGAACAGCTCGCCGCGCTGCTGCGCATTCTCGAGCGCGTAAGCTGTCGAGACGCCCGGCTCTATCGCGACGAGTGAGCCCCTCGGTTCGACATTGAACGCGCCGGATTCGACCGGTTTATATTCATCGAAGACGTGGTTTACTATCGCCATGCCGCGCGTTTTCGTCATCAGCGCGCCTTTGAGGCCGATTATGCCGCGCGTTGATATTGTATATTCGAGATGCAGGGAGCCGGTAGCGCTCTGCGATACATGCTTGAGCTTACCTTTCCTGCGGCCGACTTCTTCAATGACCGCGCCCTGGTATTCGGCGGGGACCTCTATCGTCAGGAACTCGTACGGCTCGCATTTCACGCCGTCCTTTTCATGGTAAATTACCTCCGGCTGGGAGACCTGCAGCTCGAAACCTTCGCGCCTCATCTGCTCGACGAGTATCGCGAGGTGGAGCTCTCCCCTGCCGGATACGAGGAACGAGTCCGAAGCCGATGTCTCGCTGACCCTCAGGGAGACGTTCGTCTCGGTCTCTTTCATGAGCCGGTCCCTTATATTGCGCGATGTGACGAATTTGCCTTCGCGGCCCGCGAACGGGCTCGTGTTGACCCCGAACGTCATCTGGACGGTCGGCTCGTCTATCTCGGGCGGTGTGAGCGGCGTCGGGTTCACCGGGTCGGTGACCGTATCGCCGATGCTTATGTCGTCGAAACCCGCGACGGCGACTATCTCGCCGGCCACGGCGTTCTCGCGCTCGATGCGCTCGAGCCCTTCATATGTCAGGATAGCCGTCACCTTCGAAACCTCTTTCGAGCCGTCCTTGCGGACGAGCGCGGCATTGCTTCCGAC
>JAGONY010000055.1 GCA_017992785.1 Candidatus Omnitrophota bacterium
GCCTTGGGCTTCCTGTCTAGCTTGAATTTCGCCCAGATAAGCACCGCGTCCCCGAAATCCGATCCGCGATATTTGAATTTAAGTCCGCTCTTGCCGATCGTCGATTTCTCGAGCCCTTTTATGAGCGTGACTTCCTCTACGCGGTCGCCTATCGACCTGGTCGGCCAGCCCGCATTCATAGTGATAGCGCCGCCGAGAGTGCCCGGTATGCCGGCAAGGAACTCGAGCCCTCCGAGGCCTTCGGCCGCGGCCTTTTTAAGGAACTCGCTTACCCTCATCCCGCAGCCGGCGGACGCGTATTCCCCGTCGAACGACAATCCGTTGAAAGCCGGCGCGTTCAGGGATACCACGAACCCTCGCAGACCCTTGTCGCCGACAAGCAGCTTGCTGCCTCCGCCGATCACGAAGACGCCCATCTTATGCTCCGCGGCGTAACGCAGGACTGCCAGCAGGTCGTCCGTATCCGACGGATATACGAAGACCTCCGCGGGCCCGCCTATCCTGAATGACGTGTGGCGGGACATCGGCTCTTCGAATTTCACGACCCCTTTTATTACGGGCTTCAGGTCTTCTTTTTTGACCGGCATCCTCTTCTCCGCAATTTGGGCGGCAGGTCGCGGGCGAGCTCGTCCGCTATATTGGTTATATCCCCTGCGCCCATCATCAGCACCATGTCGCCGCGCTTTACCTCTTTCAGCAGCAGGCCCTTCAACTCCTTCTTGTGGATATACGACACGCCCCTGTGGCCTCGCGCGCTGACCTCCTCGTATATGCTCCTGCCCGAGACGTTGTCAAGCTCGTCTTCCGAAGCCGCGTATATGTCGGTAAGCACGACCTTGTCGGCCGCGTCGAAGCACCTTCCGAACTGGTCTTTCAGGTATTTGGTCCGCGAGAACCTGTGCGGCTGGAACGCGACGATGATCCGTTTCGGCTTCCAGTTCCTCGCCGCCGCTATCGTCGCCCTTATCTCGGACGGGTGGTGCGCGTAATCGTCTATGACCTTTACGCCGTTGCCCGAATACTTGACCTGGAACCTGCGGGCCGCGCCCGTGAAATCCTCTACCGCCGATTTCACTGTATTAAAATCCAGCCCGAGCTCGAGTGCGACGGCAAAGGCCGCGAGCGCGTTCGAGACGTTGTGTATGCCCGGTATATTTATTGCGGCCGCGCCGAGGTTACTGCCGCGGTAGACGACCTCGAACTCCGAATGTGAATCGTGCATCGCCACATTATCGGGATATATATGGTTCTCCTTCGAAAGGCCGAACAGGAAGACCTCCTTGCCGCATCCGCGCAGCGCCCTCCTGAGGTTTTCGCAGTCGCCGCACGCGAACAGCTTCCCGCCCTCCTTTATCTTCTCTATGAACTTCAGGTACCACGAGATTATCTCGCCCATGTTCCGGTAATAATCCATATGCTCCGCGTCTATGTTCGTCACGACGCTGTAGAACGGCTTCAGGTGTACGAACGAGCCGTCGCTCTCGTCGGCTTCCACGACGAAGTGCTCGCCGCCGCCGACCCTCGCGTTGCCTTCCATCGACCTCACCTCACCGCCGAGTATCGCGGTCGGGTCGAGCCCTGCCCTGTAGAGGATATGCGCTATGAGCGATGACGTTGTCGTCTTGCCGTGCGCGCCCGTGACCGCGATGCCTTTCCTGTCGTTCATTATCAGCGCGAGCATGTCGGCGCGGTGGAGCGTCTTCACTTTTTTATTGCGCGCCGCCTTGACCTCGGGGTTCTCGGGGGTTATGGACGACGAGAAGACGACTATATCGGCGCCCTTTATGTTCTTCTCGTGGTGGCCCTCATGGAAGACGCCTCCGAGCGATTCGAGCTTCTCTACGATGCGCGAACGCCTGATGTCGGAACCGGATACCTTATGCCCCTGCTTCAGCAGGACGAACGCGATGGCGCTCATCCCTATGCCGCCTATGCCGATGAAATGTATATGCATCTTTCCCTTTAATGTCATGATATGGCGTCCGCCAGTCTTTTAGCCGCGTCGGGGACCGCGAACCGCTTCGCCGCCTCCGACATCGCCTTTAATCCTGCCTTATCGTCCTTCAACGCGAATATCCTTTCCTTAAGCATCTGCGGTGTAAGGCCCGTCTCCTCCATAACTACCGCGCCGCCCGCGTCCTCGAGCGCCGCCGCGTTCTTGTACTGGTGACCGCCCGCGAACCTGTAAGGTATCATTATGGACGGTATTCCGAGCGCCGCTATCTCAAATAACGCGGTCGCCCCGGCCCGGGAGACGATGAGGTCCGCCGCGGCATACGCGCTGCCTATATCGTCCACGAAGTCGCAGACGCAGCCGCTCATCTTCCTGCCCTCGTATTTACCGTGAACGTCGTTATAATTCTTCATGCCCGCGATATGTATGATGTTAAGCGCCGCCGCCTCCTCCGCGCTCAAAAGGTCGAGCATGCCGCCGACTATCATATTTATCTTCTGCGAGCCCTGGCTGCCGCCGAGTATAAGGACCGTGAACCTGCCCGGGTCGAGCTTGTAATATTTCAGGGCATCCTCCCTGCCCGCGGAGAGGAGATTGGCGCGTATCGGGTTGCCGGTAAAAGCCGCCTTTTTCCCGAACACCTTCCCTGTATCGCTAAAACTCACCCCGACGCGTTTCGCGAATACCGCGAGCATCCTGTTCGCGAGGCCCGCCTCGCGATTCTGCTCGTGCAGGTACAGCCTCTTTCCGGCCATCGCGCCGAGAATGCAGGCCGGGAACGAGGCGTATCCGCCGAAGCCGACTATGACGTCCGGCTTGAACTCCGACAAAAGCTTCGCCGAACCTGCCGCCGCCGATATGAACTTTCCCAGGAACCTCACGAATCCCGCGGGATCCCGCGCCAGTTTAGCGGCGGGCAGGAGCCGGTAGGGCAGGCCGAACGACCCGAATAATTTCCGCTCGAGCGGATGGTCGGTGCCGACGAGCAGGACGTCACCCGCCCCGCGCGAATTAAGCTCCTGCGCCAGGCTCAATCCCGGGAATATGTGCCCTCCTGTCCCTCCGCACGCTATCAGTATCTTCAATTATTGCTCTTTCTCATAAGGCGTCTCGCTGTATTTGGCGATATTGAGCAGCAGCGCGACACCGATCATGTCGAAGACGAGCGACGAACCGCCGTAGCTGATGAAAGGCAAAGGCAGGCCTTTCGTCGGCATCGAGCCGGTCGCCACCGCGATATTTATTATCGCCTCGAGCGCTATCATCGATACTATGCCGAGCGCCGCGAGGTGGCCGAACAGGTCCCTCGCCCTCAACGCTATCCTGAACCCCGCCCAGATGAAAAGCACGAACAGTATTATCACCGCGCCCGCGCCCAAAAGGCCGAGCTCTTCGCCTATTATGGAAAATATGAAGTCGGTGTGGCATCCCGGCAGGTAGAGGAGTTTCTGCCTCGACTGCCCGAGGCCCACCCCGAGCAGCCCTCCCGAGCCGAGGGCTATGAACGACTGTATTATCTGGAAGCCCACGCCCTGCGGGTCTTTCCACGGGTCAAGGAACGCCGTTATCCTCCTCATCCTGTACGCCTTATGGAGTATCAGGACAAGCAATATCGGGATCGAGCCGACAATCATCGGAACGAGGTGCGCGAGCTTCATGCCGGCTACGAAAAGCATTATGAACGAAACGATGCTTATCGCGACCGCCGTACCGAGGTCGGGCTCGAGCAGTATGAGCCCCACGCTGACGCCGAGCATTATCATCGGCGGCATGAACCCCTCCCAGAAACTCCGGATATCGCCGTGCTTCCTCGAAAGGAAATCCGCGAAATAAAGTATCATCACGAGCTTCGCGACCTGCGACGGTTGGAAACTCAGGAACGAGAACCTGAACCACCTGCGCGCGCCGGCTATCTCGCGGCTAATGCCGGGTATCAGCACAAGGATAAGCAGAATGAAAGTTATTATTAGGACCGGCTTGACGTACTTCTTCAATACGTCATAATCCGCGGACATTATCATAAGCGAAGCGATTACGCCGATAAAAAGGTAGAGCAGCTGGCGTTTAAGGTAATACGCGCTGTCGCCGAGGAATTCGTGCGCGTTTATCGCGCTCGCGCTGTAGACCATGACCACGCCTATCGCTAACAGAGCGGCAGTGACCATGAAAAGCTGGGCCCTGAGCTTCCTCACTTCTTCTTAGCCCCGGCGGATAACGAACGGACTGCTTTCTTGAACACCCTTCCCCTCTCCTCAAAATTCCTGAACATGTCGAAGCTTGCGCACATCGGCGAGAGCAGCACGCAATCGCCTTCTTCCGCGGCAGCGAAGGCCTTCCTTACCGCGTCATCCATCGTTGAGGCGAATATATGCGGCGCGGCCCCCGCAAGCTGGCGCCGTATCTTTTCCTTCGCCTCGCCTATCAGGACAAGTTTCTTGACCTTTTTGTTGACCGCCTCCCTGGCTTTTCCGAAATCGCTTCCCTTATCGTGGCCTCCGGCTATCAATATGACGGGCTTCACGCAGGATTCGAGCGCCATGACGGTAGCGAGGACCGTCGTCCCCTTCGAATCGTTTATGAACTCCACGCCGCGCTTCTGCGCAACGTGCTCAAACCGGTGCTCCAGTCCCCTGAAGCCCTTGAGCGCCTGCTTTACTTTTGCGGGCTTTATGCCGAATATCGACGCGACCCTCTGGCAGGCCAGGATATTCTCTATATTATGGGCGCCTTTTATCTTAAGCTCCTCGGGGCGGCACAACAGGCCGGGCAGGCACTTCTTTCGCGAAAAGAAAACCACCTTCGCTTTTGTCCGGGCCCTCAACCCTTTTACGGCCGGGTCGTCAAGGTTCAGCACTGCCCGGTCGGACTTCCGCTGGTTCGCGAAGATGCGCGCCTTCGCGTTGATATAAGCGCCGAGCCCGGGGTGCCTGTCGAAATGGTTCTGTGATATGTTCAGCACTACCGCCACATACGGCCGGAACTTCTTTACGCTCTCGAGCTGGAACGAGCTGACCTCAAGCACGACCACGGAATCCTTCGTCACCTTCCTTATCTCGCCGCAGAACGGATTGCCGATATTCCCGCAGACGACCGCTCGCCTGCCGCCTTTTTTCAGCATCTCCCCGATAAGCGTCGTGGTCGTTGATTTCCCGTTGGTGCCGGTCACTGCGACTATCGGGGCTTCGCAGCACAGGTAACCGAGCTCTATCTCGCCGATGACCGGGACCCTGTATTCACCGGCCCATTTGAGGACAGGCGATCCCTCCGGCACGCCGGGGCTTATTACGACAAGGTCTTTTCCCTGTATGTATCCGCGGCTGTGCCCGCCGATCTCTACGGCGATGCCTTTCTTCTCGAGAAGGCGCTTATGCTCCCTGAGCGCCGGCGAATCGCCGGAGTCGGTCGCCCACACAACTGCGCCCTTCTTCTTAAGAAGAAGGGCCGCGGCCATCCCGCTTTTCGCGAGGCCGGCAACCGCCACTTTTTTACCCTTGAAGTCCGTCATCTCAGTTTTAAGGTCGATAAGCTTATAAGAGCGAGTATTATCCCGATTATCCAGAACCTGATCACTACCTTCGTCTCCGACCACCCTTTCATCTGGAAATGATGGTGGATCGGCGCCATCAGGAATATCCTCTTCTTGAAGAACCTGAAGGACGCTACCTGCATGATCACGG
>JAGONY010000011.1 GCA_017992785.1 Candidatus Omnitrophota bacterium
CCTATCGGCTTGGATATCTTCCTCAGCTGTTCGAAGACCTCTTCGACGGCTTTATCTATGCCGCGCTTCAGCGCCATCGGGTTCGCGCCCGAGGTGACGTTCTTCAGGCCTTCCCTGTATATAGCTTCTGTAAGCAGCGTGGCCGTCGTGGTGCCGTCGCCGGCGTTGTCAGACGTCTTGCTCGCGACTTCCTTTACCATTTCCGCGCCCATGTTCTCGAACGGGTCGGAAAGCTCTATCTCTTTGGCTACCGTTACGCCGTCTTTGGTTATCGTGGGTGATCCGAATTTCTTATCCAGCACTACGTTGCGGCCCTTCGGCCCGAGAGTTACCTTTACAGCCCTCGAGAGCTGCTCGACGCCCGACAATATCTTGCGCCTCGCTTCCTCGTTATACAGTAATTGCTTTGCCACTTTCATTCCCTCCCTTGTTATTTGACTATCGCCAGTACTTCCGATTCCCTGAGGATCAGCATATCCTCGTCTTTATATTTAATTTCGGTGCCTCCGTAGCGTCCGTAGAGGACCGTGTCCCCGACCTTTACCTCCAGCTCCTTTACTTTGCCGTCATCAAGGAGTTTTCCCTTCCCGACCGCCACAACCTTTCCCTTGGATGGCTTCTCCTTTGCAGTGTCCGGCAGGATTATGCCGCCCTTTGTCTTCACTTCACTGTCAACGGGCTTGACAAGGATCCTGTCGCCTAACGGTTGAACTGACATTTTATACCTCCTTAATTAGCCCGCAGCCGGATGGCTGCTAAGTAACCCCGAAGCTTAAGCCGAAATTATCATAGAGAATTTCGGCTTGCATAAGCAAGGGGCAGGTTTATTAACACATAAATTAGCACTCCAGTATACTGAGTGCTAATTTTGGATAATATTATACGTTTTAGCCGAATTTTGTCAAGATATTTTTTATTTTTCCGCTATTATCCGGAGGCCTTTAAGAGTGAGGTGGGGATCGATATGTCTTATCGACCTTGAAAATCCGGAGACGACCTTTGCGTGGCCGCCTGTCGCTATCACGGTCATCGGGCCGAGTTTCTTCTCCAGGAGGGAGATTATACCGTCGCATAGCGCCCCTATCCCGTGGAAGACGCCGCTCCTCATGCTGTCTGCGGTTTCGCGCCCTATAAGCCCTTTCGGCGGGACGACCGTTATCGAGGGGAGCAATGCGGCTTTTTCCGAGAGCGCGTTAAGGGATGTTTCTATGCCGGGGAATATCAGCCCGCCGAGGTACTCGCCCTTTTTGGATATGACGTCGAACGTTATCGCGGTCCCGAAGTCGACGACTATCGCCGGATAACCGTAAAGCTCTTTTACGGCGACAGCGTTAACGAGGCGGTCCTGGCCCACCTGTCCCGGTTTTATGTAGAGGTTCTTTATCGGCGCTTTAATGTTTTTTCCGAGGATAAGCGGGATGATCCCGTATTTGCGGGAAATCGCCCTGCCGACCGCGGGTGTCGCTTTCGGGACGACGCTGGATATTATCGCGCGCCCTACGCCGCCCGGCAATTTAACAGGTTTTCCGGATAGGATATCGCCGGTAGAGGCCCTCCATGCCCGGACGAGTTTCCTGCCCTTAAATACACCGAACGTGGTGCTTGTATTTCCGATATCTGCCGCGAGAAGCATCCTATTGCCTATCCTTTCCTGCATATGTATACGAATTGTTGCGCGAGGTTGAACGGCGTAAGGTACCTGAAGAAGCATGTGATAAAGAATTTCCTGAGCGACTTTACCTTGCGCGTCCCGGGCTTGAAGAACTCGGGATATTTGTTATACCCTCTTATCCCGGTGACCTTCAGGCCGTTCTTCTCGAGCATCTCCTTCCACTGGTTTACCGTCGCGTGGCGCTCGAGGGCCTGCCATTCATCGGAGCTTTTTCCTGTGAAGAGCGCCTTTATTATCTCGCCGTAAGCGTAGCTGTTCGGCAGCATTATGACCGCGGTCCCGTCGTTCGACATTACCCTGGCTATCTCCCTGACGCCTTTTTCCGGGTCGAGGTAATGTTCCAAACTCCCGAGCGATGTCACGTAATCAAAAGAGCCGTCCGGCCACGGGAGGTTCTCGCCGTCGCCGACGACAAGCTCGGACTCCGGCGATACCGCTTTTGCGCGCTTTATCGCCTCGTCGGAGATATCGAGGCCGTAGGTCTTTAATCCTTCCTCGCTTCCGGCCTTTAGGACGAGCCCGATGCCGCAGGCGATATCAAGAAGCTTCCTTCCCTTCTGCGGCCCGCAGAGTTTTACTATCCATTTATAGAGCTTCTCGTTGTCGCGTATATCGCCCTTTGAATAGACGTCGTTATAGAATTCACGAAGTTCCTTCGGATCCGATATCGGTGTATGCATTTTATCTTACCATAAGCACATCACCCGCGGTGACGTGTTCCGTGAAGCCGTTATCGAGACGGACGACGAGCGCGCCGCTCGGATCGAGGTCGGTCGCGGTGCCCTCTATCTTCCTGCCGTGGCAGGCGATCTTTACTTCCTCGCCTAATGTATGCGAAAGCCCCTTCCACTCGTCTATGATCTTCCTGAAACCCTTTTCGTTGAAGACGCGGTACTGCCTGTCGAGCTCCCTCAGGATCTCCTGCGCGAGCTCCACGCGGGATATCTCTTCCCCCGATTCGGCCTTGAGCGACGTGGCTTCCTTCGGCAGCTCGCTTTTTGATGTATTCACGTTTACGCCTATACCGAGGACTATGTAGCGGACCGTATTGACCTCCGCGCTCATCTCGGTAAGGATCCCGACCGCCTTATGGTCATTTATCAGGATGTCATTCGGCCATTTGATGAGGGCTCCGAGGTGGGTTACCTTCCTTATCGCGCGGGCTACTGCCACGGCGGACATGAGGGTTATCTTCGGGGCCTCTGCCGGAGATACGCCCGGCCTGAGAATAAAGGAAAAATAGATGCCTTTCCCTTTCGGCGATACCCAGTGCCGTCCCATCCTGCCGCGCCCCTTCGACTGCCCTTCGCCGAATACGACCGTACCTTCCGGCGAGCCAGATTGCGCGAGGCGGTGCGCGACGTCGTTGGTCGAGTCGGTCGACTCGTAGGAATAGATCTTTCTGCCCATGATCTTCGTGCCGAGCTTGTGGGATATCTCTTCGGGAATAAGCTTGTCCGGCGTGCCGGTCAGGCGGTAGCCGACGTGCGGCTCGCCCGTTATCTCATAGCCGTCTTTGCGCAGCTGCTCGATATGCTTCCATACAGCGGCGCGCGAGATGCCGAGCTTCTCGCTTATATCTTCGCCAGATATGAATTCCCCGCTCGAGGAGCGGAACATGTTAAGTATCTTGTCGTCCATTTTCAGTAGTTTAGTTGGAATATTCTATGCGGTCAATTAAAAATACGCCTTCGCCCTTCCATTTGCCGGGCTCGTGGAACATTATCAGCTTCTTTACGTCATCGCGGCTTGTGATTATCTGGGACACTTTATATGTATCGAATTTCATGGAGGTCCATTCCGTATCGCTGTCCGACTCTTTCCTTTCCATGTCGAACTGGAAATCGTCCGAGCACCAGAGTTTCCCGAGGATATCGACCTTTCCCTTTACCGTCACTATTATGTACCTGTGCGCCGCGACCATAGCAGGGTCAAGCGGGAAAGCGATATAATCCCAGGCGTGGGTCTTGGTATATTTCACCTGCAGGCAATCGCCCCTGCTTTCGTCCTCAACGGCGCTTGCGCTGATCCCGGCATTCGACAGTTCGACCGATGAGACGGGATTTTTCCCGCATTTAAATGCGACGAGGTCAATAGCGTCGTGATTCGGTTCCGCCCTAACCGGTTTCGAGAACTGCCCTATATGGCCGTATGCATCGATCGCGGCCATAGACAGGAATACCGGGCCTGGGCTATCGATGAGTACAGTGCGTTTCTCATTCCCGGGGAATTGTGATACGGGCAAGAGAATTTTGTCTTTTGTCTTTTCCATGGCCTGGCCGTCCGATATCTTCAGGATATAGCGCGATATCCTGTCATTAGCCTTGTCTTCGGGGACCGTCCAGGCGAGGTCGATGGCCCCGCCTATCCTGCCGGTCGATGCCTGCAGGCCCGTTATCCGTTCCGGCGGATACTTGTCCATCTTCGCCTCGAACGAGATATTATCTACCGCGGCGTCCTTTCCGGCGGCCTCGCATTTTATCGAGATGCCGCAGGCCTTGCCCGACTTTATATCATCAGGCAATGAGAAATAATGGTGCTTCCATCCGAAGCCGTCAAGCCCGGCGAGGCGTTTAAGGTATATCTTCTTTCCGCCGTAAGAGATCGCGCAGCTGTTCACATTCATCCCGCGTGTCCATAATGAGAGGTATTTGCAGTAATTGAATTCCGTGAGGTCATTTTCCGAAAGCTTTGCCTCCAACGTTACCGGCCCCCCGTCGGATGTAATCTTGAAGTATTTGTGCCCGTTCTGCGGGTTATCGCCCCATCCTATCTTGCCGGCCCCTCCTGTTATATACCAGTAGGCATAAGGAGGCGCCTCAGGCGGCAGTTCGAAGTCGTCTACTACGCCCGACATCCCGGCCCGCTTAACGAAGTTCTTCATGACGCCCGATCTTGAGAAGAGGTCCCATATAAGGCCGCTCCTGTAATTCTCGACGAGCATTATCATCGGGCCCACCTCGATGCCTACATACAGCGGGCTCACGTAATTGTTCTTCAGGTTCACGGAACTCGTGAAACCGTATTTGCCGTAGACCCTGTCGCCGAATTTATCCTTGACGTATTTCATGGATGCGAACGATACTTCCGGCACGAACGGCAGGCCCCCTACGAATGCGGTCGAGCCTACGGTGCCGTCGTTCTGGACCTGGCCCGGCGGCGCCCCATGGCCATAAGAGTCCTTCCCGAAGCAGTCGGTAAGCCCCCATAGCTCGGGAGGATAGCCGTTGACTTTCACGTTGAAAGCCCTGTCGGCAAGTATCTTGTTCACTATCTCGAGAAAATAGTCGATCTTGCGGTCGCGTTTCCTGCTGAAGCGGATGAAGGAATGAGGCACCTGGCGCGAGAAGAGCGCGCCCGAGCCGGTCATGACGGCCTCGTAGCCCTCGTATTCATCGAGCGTGTAAGTGTCTACGTAGGTCTCCCACGTCTGCTGGGGGATCGGGTGCGTATCGGAACCGAGCCCGAGGACGTATATAAGCAGCGAATTGTCCGCGAAACCGCTCATGTCGTACGGCAGGAGGCCGTCTATCTCGTAATAGTCGCCCTTCGATACGTGCGGAGGAACCCAGCCGAATGAAAGCAGGCCCGGTGTGCCGTCCGTTTTGTATTTGACGAACTTATCCCATTCGACGTTGTCGTAAATCTTTTTCGCGAGTTCCTCTACCGGCGTTCCCTTGAAGAATTCGCCCGCGACCACGGCGCCCCCGATGAAATCCGCCGAGTCGCACATCGCCACGCAGTCGATAGGCTCCAGTTTGCCCGTGCGGCCGTTGACGAAGTGCCAGTAAAGCCCGAAATGCCCGTCAACATACGGGTCGTTCGGGTCATTCGGGTCGTCGTAGAATACGTTGAGTATCTTCCATGTCCGGTCGTAGCCCTGCTCGTATGTTATCCATCCCCTCTTTACCCCGATGGTAATGGCGGCGAGCTCGAAGCCAGTGGCTGCCACTTTTCCGATGCGGTTTTGCGTATGATCTACAGCGATGCCGGTCTCCGGGTATACCTCGTTCCAGAGATAATTGAACGCCCGGTGTTCGAGGTCATCGAGTGCCTTGTCTTCCTCGGCCGTCGGCGTATAAAGCGGTACGCACTTCTCCGGCGCCGAACATCCGCCGATCAAAACGCAGAGCAATATCCCAAGAACGGCCCTATTCAACGTTAAGCTCCTTTTTGAGCGCTGCTATCCTGTCGCGTATCTCGGCGGCTTTCTCGAACTGCAGGTTGCGCGCCGCGAGGCCCATTTCGTATTCGAGTTCTTCTATCACCTTTTCTGCCTCGTAACCGCCGGCCTTGACGCCGGCAGCCTCCATCTCCACCTCTTCGGCGTCCTGAAGCATCTCGATGCCTTCGCGGATCGCTTTCTGTATCGACTTCGGCGTGATACTATTCTTTCTATTATACTCCAATTGCAGTGCCCGTCTACGCTTTGTTTCGTCGATCGCGCGTTTGAGCGAACCGGTTATGTTGTCCGCATACATTATCACCTGGCCGTTGATATGGCGCGCGGCGCGGCCTGCCAGCTGGATCAGCGATGTCTCCGAGCGCAGGAACCCTTCCTTGTCGGCATCGAGCACGGCGACGAGCGAGACCTCGGGAAGGTCGAGCCCTTCCCTCAACAGGTTGACCCCGACGAGGCAGTCGAACTCGCCCAGGCGCAGCTCCTTGAGTATCTTGACCCTTTCTATCGCGTCGATATCCGAATGGATGTATTTGACGCGCAGGTCGAGCTCCTCGAGGTATGCGGAGAGGTCCTCTGCCATGCGCTTGGTCAGGGTCGTCACGAGGACGCGCTCCTTCTTCTGCGCGCGCTCCCGAACCTGCCCTATTATGTCATCGACCTGCCTGTCCGTCGGCTTGATTATTATGTCCGGGTCTATGAGTCCCGTAGGCCTTATGACCTGCTCTATGACCCTCGCCCCGGACTTGCGGACCTCGTATTCCGAAGGCGTCGCGGACGCGAATATCGCCTGTTTCATCAGCGTCTCGAACTCATCGAAACGCAGCGGCCTGTTATCGAGGCACGAAGGCAGGCGGAAGCCGAAATCCACAAGCGTCGTCTTGCGGGCGCGGTCGCCCTCGTACATCCCCCTTATCTGCGGGATCGTCACGTGGGATTCGTCCACTATCATCAGGAAATCCTTTGGGAAATAATCGATAAGGCAATACGGCCGTGCGCCCGCAGGCCTGCCGCCGAGATGCCGCGAGTAGTTCTCGACGCCGTGGCAATAGCCGATCTCCTGCAGCATCTCTATGTCGTATCTCGTGCGTTGTTCGAGGCGCTGCGCTTCGAGCAGTTTTCCTTTTGACCTCAGGAATTCAAGCCGCTCGTCGAGCTCCTGCTTTATCACTTTTACCGCTTCTTCTATTGCCGGCGGGGACGTAAGGAAATGTTTTGCCGGGTATATGGCGGCGCGGTCGAGCTCGGATACCGTCTTCTGCGACACGGGGTCGAATTCGGTTATCTTCTCGACATCATCTCCGAATACGGAGAACCGTATCGCCTTTTCAGAATATGCGGGGAATACGTCGACGGTGTCCCCGCGGACCCGTATCTTTCCGCGGACGAACTCGATATCATTGCGTTCATATTGGATGCCTATGAGTTTGCGGAGGACCTCGTCGCGGTCGAGCTTCTGCCCCTTCTCTATCGTGACCATCATGTTGGAGTAGTCCTCGGGAGAACCGAGGTTATAGATGCAGGAGACGCTCGCGACTATTATGACGTCGCTTCGCGACATGAGCGACGAAGTAGCCGACAGGCGCAGCCGGTCGAGGCGGTCGTTTACCGAAGAGTCCTTTTCTATATAGGTATCGGTCTGTGGTATGTAGGCCTCGGGCTGGTAATAGTCGTAATAACTGACGAAATATTCCACGGCGTTCTCGGGAAAGAAATCCCTGAATTCGCTGTAGAGCTGCGCCGCGAGGGTCTTATTATGCGAGATGACGAGGGTTGGTTTGTCGATATCTTCAATGACATTCGCCATCGTGAAGGTCTTGCCGGAGCCGGTAACGCCCAGGAGCGTCTGGAAATCCTTACCCGAACGCAGGCCTTCGGTGAGTGCTTTTATGGCCCGGGGCTGGTCGCCCTCGGGCCTGAACGATGAGACGAGCTTGAATTTCGGCATATCAGAATACTATATCTAACGCCTTGGCGTCCGCCGGGACCGGGATTTTCTTCTTGCCTATGATAATGACGTACCCTTCCGGCGGCGGGGTATCGGCGTCTATCGAGAGCTTCAGGAATCCTTTGCTGCGGAAACTCTGGACCTTGAAGCCGACTTTCCCGAAATACGTAGGCGCGTCCTTGACCTCGATGACCTTCCCGTCGTCGAGCCATCCTTCAGGTATGCATGAGAGCAGGAGCAGTTTGCCGCCGTCCTCGCGCAGAAGCATATCACGGAGCAGCAGCATATAATGCGCGGCTGACCAGCCGTGCGGGACATCCCCAACTATGCCTTCGGATATCTCGCGCAATCCCCTGTCGTTTATCTTGCTCGGCATAGCTTCCATCCATCCGCCGGGGCATGACTGGTGTTCGATGCCCCACTCGATGTTCTTGAGCGCAACGTCCTCCATGCCGAGGTATATCAGCGGATGCGCGAGCTTGAAGTTGTATCCCCAGAAGACCTTCTCGTATTCCACGAACCAGCCGCCGTCATAATTCGAGAACTTGCCGGCCTTCGCCCAATACTGCCTGTAGGAGTCGTTGAACAGTTTGACGGGTATCGCGATGCCCATGCTCTGCCCGGGGAACAGCGCGGGCCTGTGCGCCCATGCCATCTGCGTTTCGCCGAGTATCCTGTGTTCCTGGTCCACGATGCGCATCTCCTTCGGCCAGTAATCCGCGAAAGCGGGCATGTACGGGAGGTTTTCCTTCTTCATGACCTTTTCGATGCTGGCAATGGTCGCGGCGTGCAGGCTCTCATATTCGGCATGTATCCATTTCGCGTCCTCCGCTTTCCCGAGCACCTGCGCGGCCTCCGCGGCGGCCTTCAGGCCCAGTATAGTCCACCAGTTATCGACGTAAAGGTATGCCGGTATCTTGAAATTGTCCTGGCTCACGCCTTTGCATATGAGCCCGTATGCCGGGTCTTCCTTCGGGAGCGCGAGCTGCGGCCCGCGAAGCTTCTTAACGAGCTCGCAAAGAGCCCTCATCCTCGGGTAAACCGCTTCAAGATAATCATTATCCTTGTTCAGGCGGTAATGCTCGTAGAGCGCGAAGATCCCGCCGCCGAGCTCATCCACGTATCCGCCGCCCTCCGCGTAATTGAAAAAATCGGTCGAGTCGCGCGCGGTTTCGGAAAGGCCCGCCTTGTCCAGCGCGTTATCCATATCGACCGCGTCATGCGAAAAGAACGATGTGTATTCATACGGGCCCGGGAAGAGCTTATGCTGGTCGTTCATTATAAGGATGTAAAAAAGCGACGAGTAGAAACAATCGCTGTACCTCTTATCGGGTATATCGAGCTCCATCGATTTGCGGCTCTTCCAATAACTTACGGTAAGGTCGAGCGCCTCGTCGAAGCTGAGGTCCTTGATACCGTTGAAGTCGATATCCTTCCCTTCGCTCGAAGGGACCATGAAATCGATCGTCTCCGACTCGCCGGCGGGTATCTCCCTCTCGAACGACAGGGCGTCCTTCTGGTCCTTCCCGAGGGGGCCGTCCGCCCTCTCGTCCAGGAATATCCTGGACACGCCGTTGATCGAAACGGTGTGGTCGTTATCGTATTCTATCTTGTTTATGCCATCGACCTTCCACTTATGGTAGAGCGGGTTCGGCGTTATCACGGCGTATATTGCGACCTGTTTGCCTGCATCTCCCGTGTTCTTTACGCATTCCCTGGCATATGTCAGTACTTTGCCGATCTTCTCGTCGAACCAGCAGAACACCGTTGTCTCGGCCTCGATATCCCCGTCCTTCCAGCTGACGACGGTAACGGGGTATCCTCCGTCAATGAGGCGCCATTCCGTCTCCATCGTCTCGGGCGTGAAGAGCCTGTCGGCGGCCTTGTCGTATACCCAGAAACTCATCCTGAACGGGTAAGGGTATGCGGCGAACGAGCCGTCTTTACCGATGAACGTCTTGTCGCGGCTCGATTCCCATCCGGCGAGGCCGCGCGCCTTGTCGAGCGCCTTGTGTTTAGCGATATCTTCCCAGTCCTTGAGTTCGATCTTTTTCATTACGCTTTCCTTGCCTTTATTGTCGTTGCATACAATCACGATGTAGCGTTTGTCGAATATATTAGCATATATTTTGTCGCGGCCGCCACTGCAATCCCCCTTCACGGCGACCGTCTTCCAGCACTTCCCGTCCACGGAGGCCTTCACGCTGTAGGAGTCCGGATAGCTCTCCCCCCATGTTATGAATATCGCCCCGAGTTTCCGGGTTTTTTTGAGCCCTATCTTTATCTTCGTCTTGCCGCCCTCGCGGGAGGTCTCGACCGGTATCTCTTCGTCGAGGCCTTTGAGCCGGATATCCCATAATGAATATCCCCAGCCGGTCCCGCGCTCAATAAGATCTATTTTGATATAGCGGGCTTTTGTCCTTCCGAAGTATACGTCATCTATCAGGCCGTCGCCATCGGTCTCAGAGTAGACGCGCCTCCATGCCTTGCCGTCATTCGAAACGGAGACTTCGTAATTCTTTCCGTACGCCGCCTCCCAGTTCAATACGAGGCCGACCATCATCTCGGGTTTTCCGAGGTCTATCCGGATCCATTGCGGATCCGAGAACGCGCTGGACCAGCGCGTCTGCATGTTATTGTCGAATGCGTTCGGGGCGTCCGTCTCCCGGCCTTCCGACGAGGACGCCGTTACTGATACGCTTGCTTCGGCGGGGATGTGTGCGGTAAACAGGACGACAGCCATCACATGAACAGCCGCGATATATGTCATCCGGCGCATATTAACTGACAATTTCCAGGGAAAAATCAAGCGCCTGCGACGAGTGCGTCAACGCGCCTATCGATATCATGTCGACCCCCGCCGCGGCGAATTTTTTAGCATTTCTGAGGTTTACCCCGCCCGACACCTCGAGAAGGAGCTCGAAATGGCCGTTATCGCGAAGCGCAACGGCCTCCTTGACTTTCTTTATGCCCATATTGTCGAGCATTATGACATCCGGGCATATCTCGAGGGCTTTCCTGAACTGCGCCATATCCTGGACCTCTATCTCGGTCCTTATCCTCTTCTTCCTTGCTGACGATACCGCGGAGGCGACCTTGCCCCAATCGTAGCCGACCGCCGCAAGATGGTTGTCCTTGATAAGCATCTGGTCGTAGAGGCCGATGCGATGGTTTGTCCCGCCTCCGGCCGCGACGGCGTATTTCTCCAGGACGCGCAGCCCCGGCGTCGTCTTGCGCGTATCCATTATCTTTGCCTTGTAGGGCTTGACCGCCTCGACGAATTTTGAGGCCAGCGTCGCTATTCCGGAGAGGCGGCTCATCAGGTTAAGGGCTGTCCTCTCGGCGCCGAGTATCGCGCCGATATCGCCTTCGATATAGGCGACCTGCTGTTCCGGTTTTACCCTGCGGCCGTCCATCTCAAGCGGCATGAACTTCACTTTCGAGTCGCGCATCACGAACGCGGACATCGCTAACGTGATGCCCGCAAGGACGCCCTCGCCCACGGAAATTATTACCGCCTGCGCGGTCTTCGGCGACGGGAAGAGCGTCTGTGTCGTGACATCCGACACTCCGATATCCTCGTCCAACGCGCGGCGGATTATCTCGAGTACCTCCTTGTCCGCTAGTTCTCTAATCGTTTCAGGTTCTCCTTCAATTTATCGAGCGAGACGCGGGCGTCGGCAAGTTTCGCCTTCTCCGCCTCTACTATCTCCTTCGGGGCCTTATCGGTGAAATTCCTGTTGCGCAGCTTGCCCTCGATAGACCCGGTATACTTCTCGAGCTCCCCTATCTTCGACATCATCTTCTTCCTTTCCGCTTCGAGGTCGACGAGGCCTTCGAGCGGCACGCATATCTCGCAGTCGCCGAAGACGGCGAAAGAAGACGCCTTGGGCCTGGGCATCTTATCCGTTATCTCGAGCGATCCAAGGCGCGAAAGCGCTTTTATGTGCTCGAGGGACCTGTCTATCGCCTTCCTGCTCTTGCCGCTGCCGGCCGCGATCACCGCATTGCATAGCTTCTGCGGGGGGATATTCAGCTCGGCTCGTATATTCCGTATGGAAGATATCACGCCTATCGCTACGGCCATCTGCTGCTCAGCCTCATCGTCAAACATGCCCTTATCGGCCTTTGGCCACGCGGATACCATTATCGAATCGCCTTTATGCGGGAGGTTCTGCCAGATCTCCTCCGTCACGAAAGGCATGAAAGGATGGAGCACCTTAAGGGAATCCTCTATGCAGTGCACGAGTATCGCCTGGACCGCCTTCTTCCTTCGCGCGCCTTCGGGGCTTTTATTTGTCATATCCGGCTTGACCATTTCGACGTACCAGTCGCAGAACTCGTGCCAGAAGAATTCGTAAGCGGTGCTTGCCGCCTCGTTGAACCTGAAGTTCTCAAGCGACGTGTCGACGGACTCTACCGCGCGGTTCAGCCGCGACAATATCCACCTGTCGGCGAATGAAAGGCCCGCCTTGTCGATCGCGGGCAGTCCCTGGTTATCGTCTTCGAGGTTCATGAGTATGAACCTCGAGGCATTCCATACCTTGTTCGCGAAATTGCGGCCGATCTCGAACTTCTCTTTCGACAGGAAGACGTCCTGGCCGCCTGAAGTGATCGATATGAGGCTGAAGCGCAGCGCGTCGGTGCCGTACTCCCCTATTATCTCCACGGGATCGATTATGTTCCCGAGCGATTTCGACATCTTCGCCCCGGTCTCGTCCCGGACAGTGCCGTGGATATAAATGTCCTTGAAAGGCGCGTCGCCCATGAACTCATAGCCCGACATTATCATCCTCGCGACCCAGAAGAAGATTATGTCCTGGGCGGTGGAGAGCGTCGAGGTCGGGTAAAAATACGAGAGGTCTTCCGTCTTAGCCGGCCAGCCGAACGTGGAGAAAGGCCACAGCCACGACGAGAACCAGGTGTCGAGGACGTCCTCGTCCTGGACGATGTCGGCTGAGCCGCAGTCGGGGCATTTCGCGGGCTTCACGCGAGAGACCGTTATCCCTTTCTTCCCTTCGGACGCCTTCAGGCATTTCCTGCAGTAATAGACGGGTATCCTGTGGCCCCACCAGATCTGCCTCGAGATGCACCAGTCGCGGATATTCTCCATCCAGTCGAGGTAGACCTTCGTCCAGCGTTCGGGATGGAATTTTATCCTGCCGCTCCTGACTGCCTCGATGCCGGGCTTCGCGAGCGGCTTCATCCTTACGAACCACTGTTCGGAAAGGTACGGCTCCACTACGGTATGGCACCTGTAGCAATGGCCTACGGAATGCGCGTGCGGCACCGTCTTCTCAAGCAGCTTTAACTCCTTCAGGTCCTCAAGGATCGCCTCGCGCGCCTCGAACCTGTCCATGCCCGCGTAATCGCCGGTGTTCTTGCTCATAGTGCCGTCCGGGTCCATGACGACTACCGGCTCGATTTTATGGCGCATACCCATTTCGAAATCGTTCGGGTCGTGGGCCGGGGTGACCTTGACCGCTCCCGTGCCGAACTCCATATCCACAAACCCGTCGGCTATGACCTTGATCTCCCTGCCGGTAAGCGGAAGTATCAGGGTTTCGCCAACGAGGTTCTTGAACCTCACGTCGGAAGGGTTGACTGCCACGGCGACATCGCCGAGCATCGTCTCGGGCCGCGTCGTGGCGACAGTTATATGCCTGTTCCCGCCTTTTACCGGATATTTGATGTAATAGAGCGTGCCGTTGAGGTCCTTGTGCTGGGCCTCCTCGTCGCTTAGCGCGGTCTGGCACCTCGGGCACCAGTTTATGATGTAGTTGCCGCGGTATATGAGGCCTTTCTCATGCAGGCGTATGAACACTTCATTTACCGCGTCGGAGAGGCCTTCGTCCATCGTGAAGCGGGTCCGGTCCCAGTCGCAGGAGCATCCGAGGCGCTTGAGCTGGGATATTATCGTCGAGCCGTATTCCTCGCGCCATTGCCACACGCGTTTTACGAACTCTTCGCGGCCGATATCCTGGCGTTTCAGGCCTTCCCTGGCGAGCTTCTTCTCGACGACGTTCTGCGTCGCTATCCCGGCATGGTCGGTGCCGGGAAGCCATTCGGCGTTCCATCCCTGCATCCGCTTCCATCTTATGAGGATGTCCTGCACGGTATTATTGAGCGCGTGGCCCATATGGAGGATCCCGGTGACGTTCGGCGGAGGGATCACGATGGTATAGGGTTTCCTGGCGGCATCGGGCCGCGCGTGGAAGTATTTCCTGGATTCCCAGAATTTATACCACTTCTCTTCCGTGGTTTTGGGATCGTAGGCGGAAGGTATCTCTCTCATGGCTACTGCTTCTGGACCTTGCGGTCCTTCAGGAGCTTATACTCGATAGAGTCGACGAGCGCGTTCCAGGACGCCTCGATGATGTTCTCGGACACGCCGATCGTCCACCACGAGTCCTTCGAATCCTGCGATTGGATCAACACACGGACCTTCGCGGCTGTTCCGGCTTTCTCGTCAAGCACGCGGACCTTGAAATCGGAAAGGTGCATCTCGGCGAGCGCGGGATAGAACTCAAGCAGCGCCTTGCGCAGCGCGTTGTCGAGGGCATTGATCGGACCGTCGCCTTCAGCGGCGGTGTGTTCAACGATCCTGTTGACCTTGACCTTGATCGTCGCCTCAGAGAGGAGCTTGTTGCCTTTATGCTCCGTCACTACCTTGAATCCTTCAAGCTCGAAGAATTTCTTGTATTTCTTGAAAGCGCGTTTGAGCAGCAGTTCGAGCGAACCTTCCGCCGCCTCGAAATGGTAACCCTCGTGCTCAAGCTTCTGCAGCAACTTCAGGATCTTCTTTGTCTTCGGGGCTTCCTTCGTAAGGTCGAGCTCGAGCGCCTCGGCCCTCAGCATGATCGAGCTCTTTCCGGAAAGCTCGGAGACGAGCAGGCGCCTCTTGTTGCCCAGGGCGTGGGGATCGAGATGCTCATAAGTGACGGGATTCTTCATGATCGCGTTGATATGCACCCCGGCCTTGTGTGTGAACGCGCTGTTGCCTACGAACGGCTGGTTCTCCTGCTGTTTTACGTTGCTGATCTCGGCGACGAACCTCGATGCTTCGGTAAGTTCCTTCAATTTCGCGTCGCTGATGCAGTCGATGCCGAGCTTCAGCTTCAGGTTGCCGATCACGGAGACGAGGTTCGCGTTCCCGCACCTTTCGCCGTATCCGTTGAACGTCCCTTGCACCTGGACGCACCCGGCCTGCACGGCCGCGACGGAATTCGCGACCGCCATATCGCAATCGTTGTGGCAATGTATGCCGACCGGGCAATCGAGTTTCGCGACCACCTCCAATACGATATCCGTGAGTTCGGACATGATCGTCCCGCCGTTCGTATCGCAAAGGATCACGCATTCGGCGCCGGCGTCGCGCGCCGCGAAGACGGTCATCATCGCGTATTCCGGGTTGCTCTTGTATCCGTCGAAGAAATGCTCGGCATCGTAGAAAACGGTTTTTCCTTTGGACTTGAGGAATGAGACCGTCTCGGAGATCATCTTCAGGTTCTCTTCGAGCGAGACCTTGAAGACGTCTCTGACGTGCAGGTCCCACGATTTCCCGAAGATCGTTACATAGCGCGTGCCCGCATCAAGCAGGCCCTTTACGATCGCGTCTTTCCTGATATCGGTGTTCGCGCGGCGCGTTGAGCCGAAAGCCACGATCTTCGAGTTCTTAAGCTTCAGTTTGCCTGCGGCCTTGAAGAAAGCCATATCCTTCGGGTTGGACCCCGGCCATCCTCCTTCGATGAAATGGATGCCGAGCCCGTCGAGCTTTCCGGCGATGCGCAGCTTGTCATTGACCGAATATGAGATCCCCTCGGTCTGTGCGCCGTCGCGCAGCGTCGTATCATAGAGCGTAACCTGCTTCATCTTATTCCGCCTTTATTTTACCTTCTTAAGTCCAAATTCGTCATGCAGTGTCTTCAGCGCCTGCTCCGCGTGTTTCTTGTCAATAACGCAGGATATCTTTATCTCCGATGTCGATATCATCTCTATATTGATCTTCTTGGACGCGAGCGCCTTGAACATCCTCGCGGCGATGCCGGCATGGCTCCTCATGCCGATACCGACTATCGATATCTTCGCGATGCTCTCGTCTTTTATGACCTCTCCCGCGCCTATCTCGCGCGCTACCCTCTTGGCGATCCTCATCGTCTTCTCAATGTCTTCGGTCAGGACCGTGAAAGATACGTCGGTCGTCCCGGTCCTTCCGACGTTCTGGACTATCATGTCTATTACTATATTGTTCGAGCCCAACTCCTTGAATATCACTGCCGCGGCACCCGGCTTGTCCGGCACGTCGCATATCGTTATCTTCGCTTCATCCTTCTGCAGCGCTAATCCGCTGACATCTATCTTCTCCATTGATTTTGCCTCCTTGCAGATCACTGTGCCTTCGTTGTTTGAAAAGCTCGAGCGGACGTGTATCGGTATATCGTAACGTTTACCGTATTCGACCGACCTCGGCTGCATGACCCTCGCCCCGAGCGACGCGAGCTCAAGCATCTCGTCATAGCTTATCATGGAAATCTTCTTTGCGTCCCTGACTATCCTCGGGTCCGCCGTATATACGCCGTCGACGTCGGTATATATCTCGCAGATCTTCGCGCCGAGCGCTTTTGCGAGCGCCACGGCGGTGAGGTCGCTTCCGCCCCTGCCGAGCGTCGTTATCTCCTTCTTGATGCTTATTCCCTGGAAGCCCGCGACAACTACGACTTTGCCTTCCTTCAGCTGCTCCTTTATCCTGTCTGAGGCGGATATGTCGAGTATTCTCGCTTTCGTATGGGTTGTGTCGGTTATTATGCCTACTTGCGCTCCGGTAAAGGATATCGAAGGCACTTTGAGCTCCTGTATCGCCATGGCGAGCAGCGCGCATGATATCTGTTCGCCCGTGGATATCAGCATGTCCGTCTCGCGTTCGGAAGGGTCATCGGTGACCTTCGAGGCCAGTTCAATGAGCTCATCGGTGGTATCGCCTAACGCGGAGACGACCACAACGACATCATGGCCGCGTTTCTTGTACCTGGCCACCCTCTGTGCGACCTTCTTGATCCTCCCGGGATTCGCTACCGAGGACCCGCCGTATTTCTGGACAATTAAGGATCCCACTTTTATTCCGCCTTCCTCCTGTTTTATGGTTTCATGAAATAACGCATAAGCTCTTCGCCATGCCCGTGCATAAGGCCGGTGTTCCTTGCCTCGGCCTCGCTGAATGCCGGGGCATTATTAGGCTCTATGCCTTTACCGCACATAACGAAAGGGACGGGCTCCGCGGAGTGCGTCCTGAGCGAGACCGGGGTGAAATGGTCCGGCAGGACCATGACCCTCAGTTCTCCCTTTTTGCCCTGCGGGCTGCCGAGGAACGCTCCGACTACAAACCTGTCAAAACTCTCGATCGCGGCTATCTTCGCGCGCAGGTCGCCGTTATGCCCGGCCTCATCAGGCGCTTCAACGTGCACAAACACGAAATCCTTATGCTTCAGGGAATCGATCGCGTATTGCGCCTTTCCCTGGTAGTTCGTATCGTAATAGCCGGTCGCTCCGGGGACATCGATAACGTCGAGGCCGATCGTCTTGCCTATTCCTTTTATCAGGTCTACCGCAGATATGACCGAGCCGTCGGCCCCGTAAAGGTCCCTGAATTTCGGCATATTCGCGTCGACGCCCTGGCCCCAGAGCCAGACCATGTTCGCGGGATTCTCCCTGAGGTCTATCCTTACATGGTTGACCTCATGCCCCGACAACAAGGCCCTGGAATCCTCCATTATCTTCACTAAGAATTCGCCGCCGGCGCCTTTCGGAAGGTGCCCTTTTATCGGCGATCCCGTGATATCGTGCGGAGGCACGCATTCCGATTTCAACAGGGCTTCCTTCAGCGAGGCGTCCTTGACTATCATAAGGTGCCTGTAGCTTACGCCGGGATAGAAACGTATCTTATCCGAGCCCATCTCCTTATCCAGGAACCTGATGAGCGTAGATGCCTCTCCTGTCGTGATATGGCCGGCTGAATAATCGGCCATAAGCCCGTTATCTATGGTGACGAGGTTGCACCTGAACGCAACATCATCGGGGCCCAGCTTTATGCCCATGTTGGACGCTTCAAGCGGCCCTCTTCCCGAGTAATACTTTTTCGGGTCATAACCTATTATAGACAGGTTTGCCACATCGGATGCCGGCGCAAAACCCGCGGGGACGGTCTTTACGAGGCCCGACCTGCCGTTCTTAGCCGCGAAATCCATGTTCGGGGTCTTTGCCGACTCAAGCGGTGTCTTGTTCCCGAGTTCTCTCACGGGGTAATCCGCCATCCCGTCGCCTACGAGTACGGCGTATTTCATATTCCTATCGCTTTCAGGACCGCCTTCATCTCCGCCTTGACGGTCTTCGGTTTGCTCAGCAGCGATATAGCCCTGTCCGGGTCTTTCAATCCGTGGCCGGTAAGCACGCAGACGATCTTTATCTTCTTGTCAGGAGATTTCTTGAAATGCCCTTTGTTTATCATCTTCAACAGGCCCGCTACCGAAGCCGCCGACGCAGGCTCGGCGAATACGCCGTCCTTCGCCGCGAGCAATTTATAGGCCTCGAGTATCTCGTTATCCGAGACCATATCTATGGTCCCGTGCGATTCGTCGCGGGCGGCCTCAGCCTGGGCCCAGCTTGCGGGATTGCCTATCCTGATAGCGGTCGCAACGGTCTCGGGTTTTTCTATTATGTGCCCCCTTACGATCGGTGCCGCGCCTTCGGCCTGGAAACCCATCATCTTCGGAAGTTCCTTTATCTTACCGTACTCCTTGTATTCCTTGTAGCCCTTCCAGTACGCGGTGATATTTCCCGCGTTGCCTACGGGTATGAAATGGAAATCCGGATTATCCTCCAGCGCCTCGCATATCTCGAACGCGGCGGTCTTCTGGCCCTCTATCCTGTAAGGGTTCAGCGAGTTGACGAGGGTTATCGGGTAATCGTTGGTTATCTGCCTGACAAGGTTCAACGCTTCGTCGAAGTTGCCGTCCACGGCAAGGACCTCGGCGCCGTATATCAGCGCCTGGGCGAGTTTCCCGATGGCTATCTTCCCGTTGGGTATCAGCACGATGCATTTTATCCCCGCGCGAGCCGCGTATGCGGCGGCCGACGCGGAAGTGTTCCCGGTCGAGGCGCACATTATCGCCTTCGAGCCCTCTTCCATGGCTTTTGACACGGCCATGGTCATGCCCCTGTCCTTGAACGAGCCGGTCGGGTTAGCGCCGTCGAACTTAAGGTATACCTCATAACCTTTACCGAGCTTCTCGCTGAGATGGCACGAGTATATTAGCGGGGTATCGCCCTCGTTGAGGGTGATTACCGGTGTCTCGGATGAGACCGGAAGATACTTGCCGTACCTATGGATCAGTCCGCGCCACATCTCTTTACCTCTCCACCCTTATCGCGACGGTCTTTCGCCTTATCGCGGAGATCCTGTCGATCTCCTCGAGCGCCTGCCTCATGTTCTTCTCCTTTGCCTCGTGGGTCATCATGACGACCGGCACTATGCGCGCCTTCCGCCTCTCTTTTTGCCCGACGCTCGCGATCGAGATCCCGTGGCGCCCGAGTATCCCGGCTACCTTTGCGAGGACGCCGGGCTTGTCTATACAGGAGATCTTTATGTAGTAGCTTGCCTCGATATCGTCGATCTTCACGATCTTCTTTATCGACTTGTTATTCATGTATATCGGCACCCTGCCGACCGCGTTGAACCTGAGGTTCCGCGCGAGGTCGATGACATCGCCCACGACGGAACTGGCGGCCGGGTTCTGCCCTGCGCCCCTGCCGTAGAACAAGGTCCCGCCCACCATGTCCCCGTGGACATAAATGGCGTTGTAGACGCCGTTGACGTTCGCTAACAGGTGCTCCTTCGATAACAGGGTCGGATGTACCCTCACCTCTATATCGTTATCACGCCTTTTCGCGATCGCGAGGAGCTTTATCGCGTAGCCGAACTCGTCGGCATACCTTATGTCGTTCTGTGATATGTCGAGGATGCCCTCAACGTATATATCCTCAAGCTTCACGAATTTGCCGAACCCGAGAAGGGTAAGTATCGCGAGCTTGTGCGCCGAGTCGTATCCCTCGATATCAAGCGACGGGTTGCGTTCGGCGTACCCTTTCTTCTTTGCCTGTTCAAGCGCGTCGGAAAAGCTGAGCTCGTCCTCCGCCATGCATGAGAGTATGTAATTCGAGGTACCGTTAACTATACCGAGCACAGTGTCTATCTCGTTCGCGACAAGCCCTTCCCTGAGCGCCTTGATTATCGGGATGCCGCCGCCCACGGATGCCTCGTAAAAGACCTCCACGCCTGCCTTCATCGCGGTGTCGAATATCTCCTTGCCGTGTTCGGTTATCAGGGCCTTGTTGGCGGTCACGACATGCTGGCCGCTCTTTATCGCCCTCAGCACGAATTCCTTGGCGGGATGTATGCCTCCGACAAGCTCAACGACGATATCTATGTCGGGGTTCCCGATGACCCTGTTTATGTCGCTGGTCAGGATCTTGCGGTTCACCTTTATGGGCCTCTTCCTCCTTAAATCGTTGTCGCAAATGACTTTGAGGACCACTCGCGCCCCTACAAGCCGCTCGATATGCGCCGACTTATCGAGCAGGGCACGCGCGACGCCGACCCCGACGGTTCCGAAGCCAATCATCCCTACATTGATCTTTTCCATTTCATTTATCTCCCGCTAAAAAGATGGTCGGGGCGAGCGGACTTGAACCGCTGACCACTTGTACCCCATACAAGTGCTCTACCAAACTGAGCCACGCCCCGATATCCGGCTTTTTGATCGAATAGGCAATAATTATAACAAATTGCGGATAAAAAGTATAGAAAGAATTAGGGGGGATTTACCTGCGGTCTTCGGACTTCTTCCTGCGGGTCATGAGGTCGCGGACGGCGGCCTTCGGGTCTTTTCCCTCGAAGATCACGTCATAGACCTCATCGGCGATCGGCATTTCGACGCCGTGTTTCCTGCATAATTCGCGGCAGGATCTCGCCGTCCCGGCGCCCTCGACCGCCATCTCGGTGCTCTTCAATACCGACTCGGGCGGCTTTCCTTTGCCTATTTCCTCGCCGAACCACCTGTTCCTGCCGTGGTTGCTTACGCAGGTCGTGACGAGGTCGCCGAGGCCGCTTATGCCGTAAAATGTCTCCGGTTTCGCCCCCATGGCCGTTCCGAGGCGCGCGATCTCGACAATGCCCCTTACGAGCAGGCCGGATTTCGTGTTGACGCCGAAACCGAGCCCGTCTGATATGCCCGCGGCGATGGCTATAACGTTCTTAAGGGACCCGCCGAGCTCGACGCCGGTTATGTCCGTATTTGTGTATATCCTGAAGTTGTCTGTCATAAAAAGGTCCTGTATCTCCTCCGCTGCCGACGCGTCATCTGATGCCGCCACCACTGTTGTCGGCAGGCCTCTCGCGACTTCATAAGAGATCGTCGGGCCGGAGAGCGCGCCTATGCGGACCTTCCCGAGAACGTCTGCTATGACCTCGGACATCCTCATCAGGCTGCCGTTCTCGATCCCCTTGGATACGTTGACGAACAGCTTCTTTCCGGGACGGATCCCTTTCATCATGCCCGCGACGTTACGCATATACTGTGAAGGCACCGCCATGACTATGACGTCCGAGTCCGCAGCGTCCGTGATATCGGACGTCAGCGTTACGGGATCCGGTATCTTCACTCCGGGCAGGAACTTCGTGTTCTCGCGCGACGCCTTCATCTTCTCCGTATAATCTGGGAACGCGCCCCAAAGACGGACATCGTGCCCCTTTGAGCAGAGCAGGATGGCGAGCGTTGTGCCCCATCCTCCGTCGCCTATGACCGATATTTTACAGTTGTCAGCCATGTTTTTTGAACTCGAACGCGTGCTCTTCGCCGCGGACGAGCCTCTTTATATTCGGGTAATGTTTGTAGACGGTCACGGCACAGATCGCCGAACTGATGATGACGAACATGGACGGATACGCCATGAAGGACGCCGTCAGGGGTATCGACACGGCGCTTATTATGGACGCAAGCGATACGTACCTTTTCCAGGCGAATATGATGATCCAGATGATTAGGGCTATGAGCAGGACCTTCGGCGCTACGCCGATGAAGACGCCCGACGAGGTCGCTATCCCCTTGCCGCCCTTAAATCCGAGGAAGACGGGCCAGATATGGCCGGTGATCGCGAGAGAGCCGAGGATCAGGGGATATATGTCCCCGTCGACCGGGACTCCCCACCTCATGAAGAGCTTAGCGACGAGTGTTGCGCATATGAGCCCTTTAAGGATATCCACGGCGAGCACAAGCAACCCCCATCCTTTGCCGACTATCCTCGCGGTATTGGTCGCGCCGACATTTCCGCTGCCGTACTCCCTTATATCGATGCCCTTAAGGTATTTGCCGACGAGAAAACTCGTCGGTATCGAACCTACAAGGTAACATGCAAAAAGCGATATTATTAATGGCATATCATTTCTTTCCCGCGGCCCCGTTCATGAGCCGCGCTCCGCGAAAGATGTAATCGATCCCCGACAGCGCCGTAAAGACGACCGCGGTGTTCCAGATGTATTCCGAATGCCCGTAGAGCAGAAGCACGCTGATGATCGCCGCCATCTGCATGAATGTCGTTATCTTCCCAAGGGGGCTTGGCGCTATCTTGACGTCCCCGTGCACGAGGAAGATGACCAGCACTCCTATCACGATTATTATATCACGGCTGACAACGATAATGGGAAGCCATAACGGGAGCTTGATGCTGGCGTTCCATACGGTAAGGCTGATGAACGCGGTGATAAGCAGCAGTTTGTCGGCTATCGGGTCCATTATCGTCCCGAGCGTTGTCTTTTGCTTCAGGAAGCGCGCGAGGAAACCGTCGAGCGCGTCGGTCAGGACCGCGATACTGAAGACGCATAGCGCTATATACCTAAGGTAATCCTTATCGGGCCGGTAATAGAGCGCGAGCCCGACGAAGAAAGGGGTTAGCAAGACCCTCAGTATGGTTATCTTATTCGCTATGTTCATGCTACCTGTCGTTTATCTGCTGCATCCTGTTAAACGGCATGATCACGAGCACGGCCTTCCCGATTAGGTAATTCCTGGGGACGAAACCCCAGTACCTGCTGTCCTTGCTCGAGGCGGAATTATCACCGAGGACAAAATAGCTGTTTTTCGGAACGGTTATCGGCTTGCCCTCGATGCCGTAGTCGCCCCTGTTGTAATAGTATACGCGCCTGAAGGCCGGAGGGTCATCGACGACCTTGCCGTTGACCAGCAGTTTCCCGTTCTTTATCTCGACCGTGTCCCCTTCGCCCGCGATGTATCTCTTGATGAACGATTTGTTTGGGTCATCCGGGGATTTGAAGACGACGATATCGCCTATCCTCGGCTCCCTGAAACCAGGCAGGCGCACGCTTATGAACGGCAGCCTCGGGCCGTAAATGTATTTTACGACGACGATCCTGTCGCCGACAAGAAGCGTAGGTATCATCGAGCCGGACGGTATTTTATAAAGCTCGAATACGAATACCTTTATCACGAACGCGAGCAGTAACGCCGTGATGATTATCTCTGAGAGTTCCCTCGCCCATGATTTCTTTGACTTGACTTTCCGGTCCGTTGCCATTTTATCTCCTTAAATCTTCAGGACGGCCATGAAGGCCTCCTGCGGTATCTCGACCTTGCCGAACTGCTTCATGCGCTTCTTGCCCTCTTTTTGTTTCTCCCAAAGCTTGCGTTTCCTCGATATGTCACCGCCGTAGCATTTCGCGGTCACGTTCTTTCCGACGGGACGGACGGTCTCGCGCGCGATTATCTTGTTGCCTATGGCGGCCTGCAGCGCGACCTCGAAAAGCTGCCTCGGGATAAGCTCCTTCAGCTTTGTCACAAGCTGGTTGCCTTTCGAATACGCGCTGTCCTTATGGACTATGAATGACAGCGCATCGCAAGGTTTCCCGTTGATGAGTATGTCCAGTTTCACGAGGTCGCTCTCGAGGTATTCCTTAAATTCGTAATCGAGCGACCCGTAACCGCGCGTCATCGACTTTATTTTATCATAAAAATCCACAATAATCTCGGATAATGGGAATTCATAGACGAGCATGGCCCTTGTAGGGTCGAGGTATTCGGTCGACCTGTATATGCCCCTGCGCTCCTGGCACAACTGCATCACGTTGCCAAGCGCGTCCGACGGGGTTATTATGAACCCGCGTATGTAAGGCTCCTCGATATGCTCGATCTCCTGCGGCGGAGGAAGTTTGCTCGGGTTCTCTATCTCGACGATATCGCCCCCCCGTTTCTTTACCTTATAGACCACGCTGGGTGTGGTGGCGATAAGGTTCAGGTCGTATTCTCTCTCGAGCCTCTCCTGGACTATCTCCATATGGAGCAAGCCGAGGAACCCGCACCTGAAGCCGAAACCGAATGAGACGGAAGATTCGACCTCGTATATGAAGGAAGAGTCGCTCAATTCAAGTTTCTCGAGCGCGTCCCTGAGGAACGGGAAATCCTTTGCGTTTACCGGGTAGAGGCCGCAGAATACGAGCGGCCTGACCTTCTTGTATCCCGGCAGCGCGTCAGAGGCGGGCCTCTTGAAATCGGTGACGGTATCCCCTACGTTGATCTCTTTCGGGTCCTTTATGTTGCACGTGATATACCCTACCTCACCGCTCGCGAGCTCGTCTATCGCGACGGGGGACGGCTTGAAGACGCCGACCTCCTCGACGTCATAAACGCGACCGGTCCCCATCATCCTTATCTTCATCCCCTTGCGTATGGTGCCGTTCTTTACCCTTATGAATATCACGACCCCTTTGAACGTATCGAAAGCGGAATCGAACACGAGCGCCTGGAGCGGGTTATCGGGTTCGCCTTTAGGGGCGGGGATATGGTTTATGATGGCGCCGACGATCTCATCCACGCCTATTCCCGTCTTGGCGCTTGCCATTATCGGGTCGGCGTCGGTCATGTGCAGCGTCTCTTTCAGTTGCTGCTTTATCCTGTCGGGCTCCGCGCTCGGGAGGTCTATCTTGTTGATTATCGGTATTATAGCGAGGTTATGTTCGCGCGCGAGGTAGAGGTTCGCGACTGTCTGCGCTTCGACGCCCTGCGCCGCATCGACGACGAGCAGCGCCCCTTCGCAGGCGGCGAGCGCCTTTGAGACCTCGTAGGTAAAGTCTACATGGCCGGGGGTATCGATAAGGTTCAGTATATACTCCCTGCCGTCAGGGTCGTTGTGCGCGAGCCTTACCGCCTTTGCCTTGATCGTTATACCGCGCTCCCTCTCGAGGTCCATGCCGTCGAGCATCTGGTCATGGAACTCCCTCTGGGATATGGCGCCGGTCTTCAAAAGCAGCCTGTCGGCTAAGGTCGATTTCCCGTGGTCGATATGCGCAATGATGCAAAAATTGCGGATTAAGGATTTATCCATTATCTATTTGATGCTTTTCGACAATTTATCCACTATGGCTATAAGGTCCTTTGCTTCCTTGTCGGTATGGGCCTCGCTGTATACCCTCAATATCGGCTCTGTGCCTGAGGGCCTGATCAGCAGCCAACTTTCGTCGTCGAATATGAATTTCAGGCCGTCATAGGACTTCGTACTGACGACCTTGCGCTTGAATATACGGGATCTGCTCCGCTTCGCTCCGCAACCCTGCAGTTTATCGAAGAGCCCCTTAACTACCTTCTCCCTCGTCTTCAGGGGTATTTCGATATCCTGCCTGTGGTACCTGAATTTCCCGAACTTCTTCTCCATATCTTCTGTAAGCGCGAGTATGGGCTTCTTATTTTGCTGCATCATCTCGACGAGCAGGAGGCCCGTGAGGATGCCGTCCCTCTCGGGGATATAGTTCTTTACGCCGATGCCTCCGGACTCCTCGCCGCCTACGAGCACGTTGTCCGTCTGCATAAGCTTGGCTATATGCTTGAAGCCGACCGGCGTCTCGAAGAACTTTAAGTTGTAATATTTCGCTATCCTGTTCATCATCATCGGCCCGGCTATGTTCTTGACGAGCGCTCCCCTCCATCGCCTGTTCTCTATGAAGTGGAGGGCTATGAGGCACATGATCTCTCCGGGTGTTATGAACCTTCCGCCGGGGGCCGCGGCGCCCACCCTTTCGGCGTCACCGTCGGTGGCGATGCCGATATCGTATTTTCCTTCCTTCATCATGGACATGAACTTCGGCATATTATGCGGAAGCGGCTCCGGTTTCAGTCCTTCAAAGGTCGGGTTCGGCTCCGCGTTAACGATATCGATCGCCACTTTAGTGCCCTTCAATACTTCCGCGTGGTAACTGTTCCCGGCCCCGTGCATCGCCTCGGCTAACACATTAAGGCTGCAGTTCTTCAGCAGGTCAAGGTCGAGATATTTCCTGACGGTCTCGATGTATTTCGGCATCGGGTTGATGATCTCTATCCTGCCGGACTTTATCGCTTCGGCGAGAGTGACGGCCTTAGGCTTGTTCCTGAAAAGGAACGATTCGACCTTATGCGTCACGGTCTGGTCGGCCGGCGAGCCCTGCGGCGTTTTGATCTTAAGGCCGCTGAAACCGCCGGGGTTATGGCTTGCCGTTATTATAAGGCCGCCGTTGAGGCCCATATGCCGGATGTTGAAACTGGTCGTCGGTGTCGGCGAGGGCCTGTCGGACAGGTATACCTTTATACCGTTGGCCGCGAGCACCTCCGCGACAACCTGGGCGAACCTGTCGGAGATGAAACGCGTGTCATACCCGACGATTATCCCCCGCTTAGCCTTGAACTCGCTGTTGAAATATTCCGCGCATGCCTGCGCGACTATACGGAGGTTATCGAACGTGAAATCGTCCGCGATGATCCCCCTCCAGCCGTCTGTGCCGAACTTTATCGCGCTATCCCGCTGTTTTGCCTTTACCGCCATTTTAGGTCTCCTTTAGATGCGCTCCCTCACCCGATAACCAGCGCCTTAGAGATCTCCTTTTCCTGCTTCTTATCTATAGTTCCTATCAAAGACATGTTAAGACGTGAATTATCAAGCACCCTTCCCGCAACCCGCTTGATGTCATCGATCGTCAGGCTCGATATCCTGCGTACGACCTCCTGGGGGGTCGGTATCTTGTCATTCGAAGAAAGATGTTCGCC
>JAGONY010000012.1 GCA_017992785.1 Candidatus Omnitrophota bacterium
TGCCCGGAGACAATGTCGAATTCGAGGTTGAGCTCATAATCCCGGTCGCCCTTGAGAAGGGCCTGCGCTTCGCCATCCGCGAAGGCGGCCACACCGTAGGCGCCGGTGCCGTATCAGAGGTAATAGCGTAACGATGACTACTACCGCGCATAAAGCGAAGATAAGGATAAAGCTGAGAGCTTACGATCACAGGGTGCTCGACCAGTCAGCGGCGGAGATAGTCGAGACGGCGAAGAGGACCGGGGCGAAGGTCCTCGGGCCGATACCGATGCCGACCGAAAAGGAAACATTCACTGTACTGCGCTCGCCGCACATAGACAAGAAGTCGCGCGAGCAGTTCCAGCTGAAGACGCACAAGCGCGTGCTTGATATCGTCGAGCCGACCTCGAAGACGATCGATGCCCTCAAGAAGCTCGATCTGCCGGCCGGCGTGGATGTAGAGATAAAATAACGATAGCATAACAACATCAAGGTAATATTAAAATGTCTTTAGGAATATTGGGAAGAAAAAAGGGGATGACGCAGGTCTTCAGGGATGACGGGAGGATTATACCCGTTACCGTCGTCGAAGCCGGCCCGTGCACCGTGCTGCAGGTAAAGACGAAGGCAAAGGACGGCTACGAGGCGGTCCAGCTCGGTTTCTGCGACAAGAGAGAGAAACTGATGAGGAAGCCCGAACTCGGAAAGTTCAAGAAGATAAACGTCACTCCGAAAAGGTTCATAAGAGAGATCAGGACGGCCGCCGACCAGAAGTTCGAGGTCGGGCAGGAGCTTAAGGTGGATATCTTCGCAGCGGGCGACGCGGTGGATGTTACCGGCACGTCTATTGGAAAAGGTTTCCAGGGCGGCATGAAGAGGTGGCACTGGCACGGCGGAAAAGAGACCCACGGTTCGATGTCCCACAGGAGGCCCGGCTCGATAGGTTCGACGACTACCCCCGGCAGGGTCTTAAGAGGGCATCGCCTTCCCGGAAGGATGGGTGGGGATACGGTAACTACGCAGAACCTTGAAGTGGTTAAGGTGGACCTCGAGAACAACCTGATAGTGCTTGAGGGTTCGGTCCCAGGCCCCGATAATTCGTTATTGATGATCAAGAAGGCAAAGAAACGCGCGAAGGCCAAGATACCGCAGATAGTCATCGTCAAGGAGAAGAAGGAGAAATCGAAGAAAGAGGCTCCTGGCGGAAAGGGTAAGAAATAATGTCAGAGCTCGCGATATATAATATAAAAGGCCAATCCGTCGGGAAGGTAGAGCTGGATAAGAAGGTCTTCAACGGCGAGGTCAACGAAGCGATACTGCACCAGGTCATAAGGATGTACGAGGCGAACCAGAGGCAGGGCACGGCCGACACGAAGACCCGCTCGGAAGTACACGGCGGCGGCAAGAAGCCCTGGAAACAGAAGGGCACCGGACGCGCGCGCGCGGGTACCAGCAGGTCCCCGTTGTGGAAAGGCGGCGGAAAGATATTCGGCCCGCACCCGAGGGATTATTCCTACTCAGTCCCGAAGTCGGTAAAGAGGTTAGCGCTCATATCGAGCTTGAACGCGAAGGTCAACGATAACGACATGATCGTGCTCGATGACCTGAAGCTCGAAAAGCCGAAGACGAAGGAATTCGCGGCGATGCTCGGCAAGATCAAGGCGGAGCAGAAGCCCATGATAGTGCTCGAGAGCAAGGACCAGGCCGTAGTAAGGGCATCAAGGAATATAGGGAACCTGCTGTTGAGGGACTACAAGGCGCTTAACGCGTATGAGGTACTTAAGCAGAAGAAGGTCGTCATAACCCATAAGGCGCTCGAAGCGCTGACCAAACAACTGGTGAAGCAATGATACAGAAATTCAAGATATTGAAAAGCCTGATGCATTCGGAGAAGGGCTCGCAGATGCTGCCTTTCAACAAATACGTCTTCGAGGTGGATAAGGGAGCGAACAAGAACGAGATAAAGAAGGCGATAGAGCAGGCATATAAGGTAAAGGTCAAGGACGTCAATACGATGATAATGTCCGGCAAGTGGCGCAGGGTGCGCTTTAAGCCGGGCAAGACTCCCGACTGGAAGAAGGCGGTAGTCACCTTGCGCGCGGGCGACAAGATAGACGTAACAACATAAGGTCATAGAAAAATGCTGAAGACATACAGGCCATATACAAAATCCAGAAGGTGGATGACATCTACGGACTTCTCGTGCCTCACGAAGAAAAAGCCCGAGAAGGCGCTGCTTATACCGAAGAAGAGCAGGTCAGGCCGCAATAACCTCGGCCATGTCTGCGTGCGCCACCAGGGCGGCGGCCACAAGAGGATGATAAGGATAGTCGATTTCAAACGGAACAAGATAGGCATGCCTGCGACTGTCATAGCGCTGGAATACGATCCCGGCAGGTCGGCGTTCCTGGCTTTGCTCGAGTATGAGGACAAGGAGCGCAGGTACATAATAGCGCCCGTTGACCTTAAGGTCGGCGATAAGGTAATGTCAGGGCCCGATGCCGAAATAAAGACCGGCAACGCGCTGCCGATAAAGAATATACCGGTAGGTTCGTTCATACATAATATAGAGCTCGTCGAGGGCATGGGCGCGAAGATCGTCCGTTCCGCGGGAACGAGCGCGCAGCTGATGGCAAAGGAAGGCGAACACGCGAATATTAAACTGCCGTCGGGCGAGATAAGGCTCATCCGCATCGGATGCTACGCTACGCTCGGGCAGGTAGGAAACGCCGACCACGGGACGATATCGGCAGGAAAAGCCGGCAGGAAAAGGTGGATGGGCATCCGTCCGTCGGTCAGGGGTGTTGTCATGAACCCGCATGACCATCCGCACGGCGGCGGCGAAGGTAAATCCGGGCAGGGTAATCCCCATCCGGTGACGCCTTGGGGCGTACCCACGAAGGGTTACAGGACCAGGAGGCCCGGCAAGTATTCCGACAGGCTGATAATCAAGCGGAGGAGCAAATAGAATGGGGCGTTCGTCGAAAAAGGGCCCGTATGTGGAAGAGAAGCTTCTTAAGAAAGTCGAGAAGCTCAAGGGCGATAAGAAACCCATAAAGACATGGTCGCGCAGGTCGACCGTCGTGCCGGAGTTCATCGGCGCTACATTCCTCGTGCATAACGGGAATAAGTTCATCCCCGTCTTCGTGACGGAGAACATGGTAGGTCATAAGCTCGGGGAGTTCGCCCCGACCAGGACGTTCAGGAAGCACGGCGGCGTAAAGGCGAAAGAAACGCCTACAGCCACCTAAAGAGAGGATATATAACAGATGCCATCAGTCGGAAGGGTCGTTGCGAAATATATAAAGATATCCCCTTACAAGATGCGCAAGGTCATGGACCTTGTCAGGGGCAAAGACGTGGACTCCGCGCTGGCTATACTGGAGAACACCGATAAGAAGTCGGGAGTATACCTTGTGCGCGCTCTTAAGTCCGCGATCGCTTCCGCGAAACAGGGCGGCAAGCTCAAGCAGGACGAACTTTTCGTCGCGAAGATAACGGCCGATGACGGCCCGATGATGAGAAGGTTCAGGGAAGCGGCCATGGGCAGGGCCACGATGATAAGGAAGAGGACCACCCATATAATAATAGAGCTGGGCGCGAAGGCGAAGAGCGCGTCAGCGAAACCAAAAGCCGTAAAGAAATAGGAGGAGTTAGTGGGTCACAAAGTAAATCCGATATCTATGAGGTTGGGTTACATCAAGAACTGGCGTTCCCGCTGGTTCTCGAAGAAGAAGGATTTTGCCGATTTCCTCGTGGAGGACCTCGACATACGCAAGTACGTTAAGAAGAACTTTTCCGCGGCCGGCATCGCGCTGATAGAGGTCGAGCGCGCGAGCAACAAGGCAAAGGTCATAATACATACGGCAAGGCCGGGCATCATAATCGGCAGGAAGGGCGCCGATATAGACAGGCTGCGCGATGACCTGCAGGACAAGACGAAGAAAGAGATATATATTGAGATAAAGGAAGTCAAGAACGCGTCGGTGGACGCGCAGCTTGTGGCCGAGAATATAGCGTTCCAGCTCGAGAAGAGGATCGCCTTCAGGAGGGCGCTGAAGAAGGCCGTCCAGCAGGCGATGACATCGGGCGCGCTGGGCATAAAGGTAAAGTGCGCCGGAAGGCTCGGAGGCGCGGAGATGTCGCGCACTGAGGGATACAAGGAAGGCAAGGTCCCGCTGCAAACCTTCAGGGCCGATATTGACTACGGGTTCGCGGAAGCTATGACGACTTACGGCCTCATCGGCGTAAAGGCGTGGGTATATAAGGGCGATGTGCTTTTCAAGAAACAGCCCGAGAAGGTTTCCTCGGATGAAGCGGTGAACGCCGCCGCATCGAAGCCCGAAACAGAGCAGAAAAATTAAGGAGCAGACTTAGAGATGGCGTTATTCCCTAAAAGAGTAAAATACAGGAAATCGCAGAGAGGCAGGCGCAAGGGCGTGGCCATGACCGGTTCGACGATATCGTTCGGCGAATACGGGCTGCAGTGCCTCGAGAACGGATGGATAAAGAACACGCAGATAGAAGCGGCGAGGGTCGTAATATCGCGCCACCTTAAAGGCGGCGGTAAGGCCTGGATAAGGATATTCCCGGACAAGCCGATAAGCAAGAAGCCGGCTGAAACGAGGATGGGTAAGGGAAAAGGCATGACCGACCACTGGGTCGCCGTCATCAAGCGCGGAAGGATACTTTTCGAGGTCGAGGGGCTTCCTGAACCCGTCGCTAAGGAAGCCATGAGGCTGGCTTCGTCGAAACTCCCCTTAAAGACAAAATTCGTGGCCAGGACCAAGGTAGCCGCGTAAAACCAGGGAAGAATAAGATGCCATTAAAACCGGAAGAGATAAGGAACTTAGGGGCGGACGAGATAAAGACGAAGTACAACGCGCTCCTGGAATCGCTGTTCAAGCTTAACCAGCAGGCGAAGATCGGCAAGCTGGAGAAGCCGGACCAGATCCGCCAGATGAAGAAGGATATCGCGCGGATAATGACCATAATGACGGAGAAGGATATCAGGATATGAGCGAGAGAGGCAGCAGGAAAGAAAGATTAGGTATCGTGACGAGCGATAAGATGGACAAGACGATCGTCGTGAAAGTGGAGCACTTCTCCACGCATGCCGCATACGGAAGGACGATGCGCCGCGTAGAGAATTTCAAGGTCCACGACGAGGAGAAGAAGGCGAAGACGGGCGACAGGGTCAGGATAGAGGAGACCCGCCCCATATCAAAAGACAAGAGATGGAGATTGGTTGAGGTCTTGAAATGATACAGCTGCGTTCAATTCTTGTGGTAGCCGACAACACCGGCGCGAAGAAGGCGGCCATGATACAGGTGCTCGGGCGCCAGAGCAAGGTCGTCGCGGACCTGGGCGACATAATAAAGGTCCATATCAAGGAATCGACGCCGGAAGCTTCGGTAAAGAAGGGCGAGGTCGCCATGGCGGTCGTCGTCAGGGTAAAATCCCCGACGCGCAGGGCGGACGGTTCGTACCTGAAGTTCGACAGCAACGCCGTCGTGATAATCGATAACGCGAAGAATCCGAAGGGCACAAGGATCTTCGGCCCGGTCGCAAGGGAACTGCGCGATAAGGGTTTTTCAAAGATAATTTCATTGGCTCCAGAGGTAATATAGATGAGGATCAAGAAGAACGATACGGTAATGATAATAAAGGGGAAAGATAACGGCAAGAGCGGACGCGTGATGAGGCTCATCGCCGGCGCCGATAAGGCCATTGTCGAGGGGCTCAATTTCGTCAAGAAGCACGCCCGCAAGACGCAGCAGAACCCGCAGGGCGGCATCATACAGATAGAGAGCCCTATAGCTCTCTCGAACCTCATGCCCGTTTGCCCGAAGTGCAACAAGCCGGTCAGGGTAGGCAGTTCCACTGCCGGGAAGGACGGGAAGAAAACGAGGATATGCAGGAAGTGTAAGGAGGCATTGGCCTGATGAAAACGGCGACTATTACACCAAGGTTGGCTGAACACTATAAGAAGGACCTCGTGCCGCAGCTGGCCAAGAAGTTCGGATATAAGAACGTATTCCAGGTCCCGCAGCTCAAGAAGGTGGTCGTTAACATGGGAGTGAGCGAGGGCGCCGAGGATATAAAGATACTCGAGGCGGTCATGGCGGACCTTATGACGATAACCGGGCAGAAGCCGGTCATGACGCGCGCGAAGAAAGCCATCGCGAATTTCAAGATCAAGGAAGGCGCTACCGTAGGATGCAAGGTCACGCTGCGCGGCGCGAGGATGTATGAGTTCGTTGACAGGCTTGTTAACGTTGCGCTGCCGAGGATCAAGGACTTCCGCGGCATACCGTCGGACACGTTCGACGGTGCGGGCAATTTCGCGATGGGCCTCCGCGAACAGACGATATTCCCCGAGATAGAGGCCGACAGGGTAGCGAAAGTCCAGGGTATGGACATAATATTCGTGACAAGCGCAAAGACCGACGATGAAGCGCGTGAGCTCATACGTCTTCTCGGCATGCCCTTTAAAAAGCAAGGTTAAAAATGGCTAAAACATCGTTAATAGAGAAATGGAAGAGGCCGGCGAAATTCTCCTCCAGGAAGTATAACAGGTGCCGCCTTTGCGGCAGGTCGGGCGGTTACCTGAGCAGGTTCGAATTGTGCCGTATTTGCTTCAGGGAATTGGCCTCGAAGGGGGAGATCCCCGGAGTTACGAAATCAAGCTGGTAAAAACAAGGGAAAAAGATGTCTAAGACAGATCCGATAGCAGACTTTTTGACGATGATAAGGAACGCGACACGCGCGAAGATGGACAGCGTGGATGTCGAGCAGTCAAAAATGAACAGGGAGATCCTCGAGATAATGAAGAAAGAGGGCTATATCAGCGACTTTAAGCCCCTCGAGGCGTCCCGTAAGATCAAGGTATACCTGAAGTATGTATCCGGCCGCAGCGCAATAAAGAACCTCAGGAAGGTCTCGCGCCCGGGTTTAAGGGTCTATACGAAGCAAAGCAAGATGCCGAACGTATTAAGAGGTTTGGGCGTCGCGGTCATAACGACCCCCAAGGGCGTGCTGACGAACAAGGAAGCGCGCGAGCTCAGGGTCGGCGGGGAAGTGCTCTGTTATATCTGGTAATAAACATAATAAAGGTGAAAAATGTCAAGAGTAGGTAGGAAACCGATACAGATAGTCAAAGGCGTGAAAGTCAACGTGAGCGGGAATACCGTCCTCGTTGAAGGCCCGAAAGGGAAACTTACCCAGGAATTCCTGCCTTCGATGAAGATCGAGGTAAAAGGGGAGCAGGTCATCGTAACGCCCAACGAGAACGCGGACGCGAAGAAATCCGGCGCTATCCACGGGCTTACCCGCTCGCTGATAAACAATATGGTGGTCGGCGTCACGACGGGTTACCAGAAAGAGCTTGAGATACAGGGCGTCGGTTTCAGGGCTCAGGTCACGGGCAAGAAACTTGTCATGCAGCTCGGATTTTCCCATCCGGTCGAATTCCCGATACCGGAAGGCATAGTCATCGAGGCGCCGAAGCCGACCCAGATCATAATAAAGGGAATTGACAAACACAGGGTCGGCCAGACAGCGGCCGAGATAAGGGACGTCTACCCGCCGGAGCCCTACAAGGGTAAAGGCATAAGGTACGTCGGAGAATACGTAAGGAAGAAAGTCGGAAAGGCGGTCGGCTAAAGCGATGTCTGTAAAAAGCGAATTACACAGGAAAAGGCGCCATAACAGGATAAGAAGAAGGATAATCGGCACGAAGGAGAAACCGAGGATGTCGGTGAGCCGCAGCCTGAACAACATATCCGTCCAGCTGATAGACGACGTTGACGGCAAGACCTTGTGCGCGGCTTCCACTTCAGATAAGGTTTTCAGGGAGAAGCATAAGACAGGCGGAAACGTAAAGGCCGCGGAGCTGCTCGGAGAGATGGTATCCAAGATCGCCCAGTCGAAAGGCATTAAGAAGGTCGTATTCGACAGGAGCGGGTATCTCTACCACGGCAGGATTAAATCGCTGGCCGATTCCGCCAGGAAAGCCGGACTAGAGTTCTAGCCTTACGGGCTAAAAAAGCAATTTAGGAGAGAGAAATTGGCCGATAAGTATGCGCAGGATAAGCAGTTAAGCGAAAAAGTATTGAGCATCAACCGCGTCGCCAAGGTAACGAAGGGCGGCAAGAAGATGTCGTTCTCCGCGCTGCTGGTAGTGGGCGACGGCAAAGGCAAGGTCGGGTTCGGGTACGGCAAGGCGAACGAAGTCGCCGAAGCTATCAGGAAGGGCCTTGTTGACGCGAGGAAGGGCATGTTCGAGGTCCCGAGGGTAGGCCATACGATACCGCACGAAGTGTTAGGGAAATACGGCGCGGGCAAAGTACTGTTGAAGCCTGCCTCACCCGGTACCGGAGTAATAGCCGGAGGCCCGATAAGGGCGCTTTGCGATGCCGCGGGCATCAAGGATATACTCTCTAAATCGCTTGGATCGGACAATTCGGTCAACGTAATAAAAGCGGCTGTAGTGGCTTTCAAGAGCCTTTCATATAAAGAAGAGAACACGAGGATAAAAGGAGAGCAGCCTAAGTGAAACTTGGAGAGATCAGGGTCCCCGAAGGGGCCACGAAGAGGAGAAAGATAGTCGGCAGGGGCCCGGGTTCGGGCCACGGAAAGACGTCGACAAGGGGCCAGAAAGGCCAGAGGTCCAGGTCGGGCGCCCATATACATAAGGAGTTCGAAGGCGGTCAGATGCCTTTGATCAGGACGGTGCCGAAGAGGGGCTTCACGAACAGGTTCAAGAAGATATCCCAGGTCGTCAACCTTACCGCACTCGCGGCGTTCAAGGAGAATTCGGTGGTCACACCCGTCGAGCTGTGCACCCAGGGCATCATAAGGGACGAGAAGCGCGCGGTGAAGATACTCGGGGACGGCGAGATATCAAAGGCGCTTACGGTAAAGGCGCAGGCTTTCTCAACCTCAGCTGCCGAGAAGATCGCTAAGGCCGGCGGCAAAACCGAGATCATAAAATAATGATCCAGGCTTTCTCAAACATCTTAAAGATACCCGAGCTCAAGAAGAAGCTGCTCGTGACGGCGGCGCTTCTTGCCGTATATTGCTTCGGAAGGTATATACCTACGCCGGGCATCGACGGGCATGCTCTTTCCCAGTTCATCGAGCAGGAATCCAAGAGGTCGGGCGGTTCGCTGTTCGACATAATGGACCTCTTTACGGGCGCCGCTATGTCGCAGATGACGATCTTCGCGTTCGGCATCATGCCGTATATATCGAGTTCGATCATCATGCAGCTGCTCACGTTCGCGTTCCCGTATTTCGAAAAACTCGCGAAAGAGGGCGGCGAGCACGGGCGCAGGATGATAACTCAGTATACGCGCTACGGCACGCTCGTAATAGGCGCTATACAGGCGCTCTTCACGAGCTTCTGGCTCGAGAACCTGCATAATACGATAGGCATACAGGTCGTGCAGTACCCCGGGTGGGGATTCAGGCTGATGGTCATACTCACGCTGGTCAGCGGCACGGCGTTCATAATGTGGCTCGGCGAGCAAATAACGGAGTACGGCATCGGGAACGGAATGTCGATAATAATAACGGCTTCGATCATATCCAGGATACCTACGGCCGCGAACAATCTCTATACTTTGGTCACATCGAAGCAGCTGGACATTTTAAGCATAATCCTCATGGCCGTCATGATATTCGGCGTAATAGTGGCGGTCATTATGATAACGCAGGCGCAGCGCCGCATCCCGGTCCAGTACGCGAAGCGCATCGTCGGAAGGCGGGTCATGGGCGGGCAGAGCACTTACCTGCCTCTCAGGGTCAACCAGGCGGGCGTTATACCGATCATATTCGCGCAGTCGATACTGCTGTTCCCCGCGACGCTCGCGCAGTTTGTGCCTAACCAGACGGTAAAGAACATGATAGGCTGGCTCACGCACGGCGGCGTCGTTTACACGATATTCTACGCGGCGCTTATCATATTCTTCACATATTTTTATACGGCGGTAACGCTGAACCCCCGCGACCTCGCGGATAACATGAAGAAGTACGGCGGTTTCGTCCCCGGCGTAAGGCCAGGGAAACCGACAGAAGATTATTTCAATTTCATACTCAACCGGGTGACATTGCCGGGAGCCATGTTCCTCGCGTTGATCGCTATCCTGCCGGATTTTGTCGGCAAGTGGCTTAAGATACCGTACCTTGTCGCGAGCTTCTTCGGCGGCACGGCGCTGCTGATCATCGTCGGCGTCATGCTCGACACGATGAAACAGATAGAGTCGTTTTTGCTCATGAGGCATTATGACGGGTTCATGAAGTCGGGCAGGCTCAAGGCGAGGGGCAGGTGAAACTGGTCCTGTTGGGCCCCCCGGGAGCCGGTAAGGGCACGCAGGCAAAGGTTCTTTCTAAGGAGTTTAGGATACCGCACATCTCGACCGGCGATATCCTGCGCGAGTCCGTAAAGGCGCAGTCGCCGATCGGGCTAAAGGCGAAGGTCTATATGGACAAGGGCGAACTGGTCCCGGATGACGTGGTCATCGAGATGGTTGCCCAGAGGGTCGCCAAGGAAGATTGCGCGAACGGTTTCATGCTTGACGGGTTCCCGAGGACCGCGGCGCAGGCAAAGGCCCTGGACGGCACGCTCGAAGGGCTGAAGCGGCCGATAGACCTTGTGCTGTATTTCAAGACGTCGCAGGAGACGATAATCCAGAGGCTCTCCGGAAGGAGGGTCTGCAGGAACTGCGGCGAGAATTACCACGTGAAGAATATACCCCCGAAGGTGGCCGGCAAGTGCGACAAGTGCGGCGGTGAGCTTTACCAGAGGGTGGACGATAAGGAAGACACTATCCTTAACAGGATAAAAGTATACGAGAACACGGTCCCCGGCATAATAAGCTATTACGAGGGCAAGGGGATCCTCAGGACCGTTTCAGGCGACTTCGACGTGGATGAAGCGCATGATTATCTGTCGAAGCTCTTTGTCAAAGAGAATCTGAAGTAAAAAAGGCCGCAGCATGATAACATTACGGTCGAAGGCGGAAGTAGAGAAGATCGAGGCCGCCTGCAGGATAGTCTCCGATACGCTCGAGTACCTGGGGACGAAGATAAGGCCGGGGGTCACGACACAGGAACTTGACGACCTGGCCATAAAGTACATAAGGGAACGGGGCGCCGTATCCGCGTTCAAGGGATACAACGGTTTCCCGGCGAACATATGCACGTCCGTCAACGAGACGGTGGTGCACGGGATACCCGGGAAGCGCGTCCTTAAAGAAGGCGATATCATCGCGGTCGATGTAGGCGTGAAATTAAACGGATTTTTCGGCGACGCGGCGATGAGTTTCCCCGTAGGCGCGGTCTCGGAAGAGGCGCGAAGGCTGATAGAGGTGACTGAAGCGTCGCTGTACAAGGGAATAGAGAACGCCAGGCCGGGTAAGCGGCTCTATGATATATCGAACGCCGTGCAGGAATGCGCAGAGAGCAACGGTTTTTCCGTTGTGCGGGAATTCGTGGGGCACGGCATAGGTTCCAGGATGCATGAGGACCCGCAGATCCCGAATTTCGGGGTTCCGGGGACCGGGCCGAGGCTTAAGGCAGGCATGGTCCTCGCGATAGAACCGATGGTCAACTCGGGAAGGCACGGCGTTGAGGTCCTTGATGACGGCTGGACAGCCGTGACAACAGACAGGAAACTTTCGGCCCACTTCGAGCATACGGTGTATATCGGAGAGGACGGCCCGGAGATATTGACGAAATGGCGAAAGAAGAAGCAATAGAAGTCGAAGGAGTGGTGCTTGAGGCGTTGCCGAACGCGATGTTTCGCGTGGAGCTGGACGAAGGCCATAAGGTATTGGCCCACGTCTCGGGAAAGATGAGGATGAACTTCATCAGGATACTCCCGGGAGACAGGGTCAAGATGGAGCTTTCGCCGTATGACTTAACAAGAGGAAGGATAACTTTCAGGGTGAAATGAGATGAAAGTCCGTTCAAGTATAAAGAAGATCTGCGAGAAGTGCAAGATAGTCAAGAGAAGGGGCATAATTTACGTAATATGCTCTAACCCGAAGCACAAACAGCGCCAAGGCTAATCAGGAGGAATTAATGCCCAGGATTTTAGGTATCGATCTGCCGAAGGAAAAAAAGATAGAGTTTTCTCTCTGCTACCTCTACGGGGTAGGGAGGGTCATCTCGAGGAAGATATTGAAGGAAGCGAATATCAACCCCGAGGTCCGCGCGAAGGACCTGACCGACGAGGAAGTCGCCCGTATAACCTCGATACTGCAGAAGGAGTTCAAGGTCGAGGGTGACCTCAAGAGGGAGATAGCCCAGAACATAAAGAGATTAATGGATATAGGCTCGTACAGGGGCATGAGGCACAAGAGAGGCCTGCCGGCGCGCGGCCAGCGCACGAAGACGAACGCGAGGACCAGGAAGGGCCCGCGCAGGATGGCCGTTACCCTCAAGAAAAAAGAAGCTAAAGGATAACCATAAATAAGGAGCTTTACGAAATGGCAGAAGAGAAGCAGCAGGAAGAACATAAACCGAAGAAGCCCAAGTCCAAGAAAAAAGCCGCGAAGAACATACCGAGCGCGGTAGCGCATATACAGGCTACGTTCAATAACACGGTCGTGACGATAACGGACAAATCGGGGAATACGATCTGCTGGGCATCGAGCGGCGGAAGCGGGTTCGCCGGTTCGAAGAAGTCGACGCCGTTCGCCGCGCAGGTTGCGGCGGAAATAGCCGCAAAGAAGGCCATGGAGCACGGCGTGAAGGAAGTGGAAGTATTCGTAAAGGGGCCCGGGGCCGGACGCGAGTCCGCGATACGCGCCCTCCAGGCAGCTGGCCTGGCTATATCGTTAATCAAGGATGTGACGCCTATTCCGCACAACGGTTGCAGGCCACCGAAGAGAAGGAGAGTATAGTAAATGGCGAAATACAAGGATGCCGTATGCAGGCTTTGCAGGAGGGAAGGCGCCAAGCTGTTCCTTAAGGGCTCGCGCTGCTACACGCCCAAATGCGCCATAACCCGCCGCGAATACGCGCCGGGCCAGCACGGCCAGGGCAGGATAAAGCTTTCTGACTACGGCCTTCAGTTGAGGGAGAAGCAGAAGGTAAAGAGGATCTACGGAGTTCTTGAAAAACAGTTCAGGAAGTATTTTAAGGTAGCGAATAGGTCAAAGGGCGTCACCGGCGAGATACTGCTCCAGCAGCTCGAGAGAAGGCTGGACAACGTGTTATTCCGCTCGGGGCTCGCGAATTCCACCGCCGACGCGCGCCAGATAACGGCGCACGGGAACGTGAAGGTCAACGGCCGCAGGGTGGATGTCGCGTCGTTCCAGGTCAAGGCCGGCGATTCCGTCAAGATAGGGGCAAAGGAAGGCATCGTAAAGCATATAAAGAGCAACCTCGAGATAACGAAGGACAGAGGCACTCCAAAATGGCTCGCGGTGGATGCGAACGGCTTGGAAGTAAAAATAGTCAAGCTTCCGTCAAGGGACGATATCGGTTTCCCTGTCCAGGAACAATTAATAGTAGAGTTATACTCGAAGTAGGAGGATAAAACAATATGGGTATTGTTTGGAAAGATTTTGAGATGCCTAAGAAGCTGGTCTGCGAAGAGTCGACATATACGGACAACTACGGCAAGTTCATTGCCGAGCCGTTCGAGCGCGGGTACGGGACCACGTTAGGCAGCGCGCTGAGGAGGGTACTGCTCTCTTCGATAGAAGGCAGCGCAGTCACGTCCGTGAAGATCGATTCGGTGCAGCACGAGTTTTCCACTATACCCGGGGTCACGGAAGACGTTCCGGATATCATCCTTAACATCAAGAAGCTCATATTGCGCTCGCACTCGAGGCAGCCGAAGGTCATAGAGATAAAGGCCGACAGCAAGGGCGACGTGAAAGCAAAGGATATAATCCACGACGAGACCATAGAGATACTCAACCCCGACCTGCACATAGCGACACTGACCAAGAACGCGAAGTTCCACGTCGAGATGGAAGTCGGCAGGGGCAGGGGGTATTACCCGGCGGAGAAGAACAAGAAGGAAGGCCTGCCAATAGGCGTGATACCGGTCGACTCGATATTCACCCCTATCGTAAAGGTGAATTTCCAGGTCGAGAACACCCGCGTCGGGCAGATAACGGATTACGACAAGCTGATACTTGAGATATGGACGAACGGCAGCGTGACCCCTAAGGACGCGTTGCTCTATTCATCCCACATACTCGAGAAGCATCTCGAGATATTCCTCGGGTTCGGGAAGCTTCCGGTCGAAGAGGCGGAAGAAGAGGTGAAGGTCGACGAGGAGCTCTATTCCAAGTTGAAGATGCCCGTTTCCGAGCTGGAGCTCTCCGTGAGGAGCGCGAACTGCCTTAAGGAAGCGAAGATCAAGACGATCGGGGAACTCGTCCAGAAGTCTGAGGCCGAGATGCTCAAGTACAGGAACTTCGGCAAGAAGTCATTGGCCGAGATCAAGGAGATAATAGTCAGCATGGGCCTTTCGCTTGGGATGAAGGTCGATAAAAAACTGCTAAAGAAAGATTAACGGGTAAACATTATGCGCCATAAAAACATTAAACGCAGGTTCGACAGGAACAAGCCCGAGAGGGATTCGATGTTCACCAATCTCGCGAGGGGGCTTTTCATATCTCAGAGCATAACGACTACGGCACAGAAAGCCAAAGAGGCCAGGAAGCTGGCCGAGCGGCTCATAACGATGGGCAAGGTCGATACGGTCCATTCGAGGAGGAAGGTCTTTTCCGTGCTGCGCGACGAGGACCTCGTCAAGAAGCTGTTCAAGGAGATCTCGCCCCTGTTCGCGAACAGGAAGGGCGGGTACACAAGGATAATACGCCTCGGCAACAGGAGAGGCGATAACGCCGAAATGGTCATACTCGAACTGACCGAGAAGAAGGTCGTGGCCCCGAAGGTGAAGCCGAAGAAGGAGAAGGCGGCGGAAGCCAAGCAGGCGCCCGCGGCCCACGAAAAGCCGGCCCCGAAAGAGACGGCCACAGCGACCGCTGAGAAGACGAAGGAATCAGCTCCGGAGAAGCATATTCCGCCCAAGAAAGATGTGAAAGAGGTCCATCCGTCCGCTGCCCATCAGGGGCAGTCCGGTTTTGCGGGCACTCTGCGCAAATTTTTCAGGGGCAGGACAAAGTAGCCCGGCATATCCTGCGAGGATAATAAATGGGCAAGGAGGGGATTTCTTTGAAGGTCTCTAAACGCCTCGAGAAGGTCCAGGAATCCCCGACTCTCGCCATCACCGCCAAGGCCAAGCAGATGAAGGCCGGCGGTGAAGATGTCGTGAGTTTCGGGGCAGGCGAGCCCGATTTCGATACACCCGCCAACATAAAATCCGCCGCTTTAAAGGCGATCGAGGGCGGATTCACGAAATATACCGCTTCATCAGGCATACCTGAACTGAAAAAGGCCATCTGCGGGAAGTTCCTGAAGGATAACGGCCTTACCTATGAACCCGGGCAGATAGTAGTCTCCTGCGGCGCAAAGCATTCACTTTATAACATATTACAGGCGATATGCGACCAGGGCGACGAGGTCATAATACCCTCGCCGTACTGGGTCAGCTACGCGGAGATGGTAAGGCTTGCGGGCGGCATACCGGTCATCCTCGATACTAAGCAGTCCGACGAGTTCAAGCTAAGGCCCGACGCGCTCGCGAAGGCGATCACGCAAAAGACGGCCGCATTTGTGCTCAACAGCCCGTCCAATCCGACCGGTTCGGTCTATAACAGGAGAGAATTGGAAGGGCTCGCGGATGTGCTTGTAAGCAAGAAGATCCCCGTCATATCGGACGAGATATACGAGAAACTTATATACGGCGGCGAGAAGCATTTCTCATTCGCGTCGCTGAGCAGGGATGCCTACGCGCTAACGTTCACCGTGAACGGAGTATCGAAATCCTATTCGATGACCGGATGGCGCATAGGATATCTCGGCGCGCCTGACAAGGCGCTTGCTTCGGCAGTCGGGCGGCTGCAGGACCACTCAACGTCCAATCCGGCGTCATTCGCGCAAAAGGCGGCGCTTGAAGCGATCAGCGGCGACCAATCGTGCGTCGTGAAAATGGCCGAGGAATTCGAGAGGCGCCGCGATTATATGGTATTGCGCATCGGCACGATGAAAGGCATAAGCTGCGTGCAGCCCAAGGGGGCTTTCTACGTGTTTTGCGATATATCGAAGACCGGGATGGGTTCGTTCGAATTTTCGAAGAGATTGCTCGAAGAGGCGAAGGTCGCGGTGATACCCGGCGAGCCGTTCGGGTGGGATACGCATATAAGGCTGAGTTTCGCTACAGGCATGGAAGAGATCAGCAAGGGCCTGGACAGGATAGAGGCATGGTTAAAATGAAGCATAAGGTTACGTTCATACCGGGCGACGGGGTTGGGCCGGAACTGTCGGAAGCGGCGAAGCGCTGCATAGATGCGGCATGCGCGAGCGCGGGGGCAGCGATTGAATGGGAGGCCTTTGACGCGGGCATAGATGTCGTCGAGAAATACGGGACTCCGCTGCCGGAGCATGTCCTCGCCTCCATAAGGAAGAATAAGGTCGCGATAAAAGGCCCGATAACGACGCCTATAGGGACCGGCATAAGGAGCGTGAACGTCGAGCTCAGGAAGGCGCTCGAACTTTACGCGTGCCTGCGGCCATGCAAGTCATACAAGGGTGTCCGCAGCCGCTATTCGGACGTGGACCTTGTCATAGTAAGGGAGAACACGGAAGACCTTTACGCGGGCGTGGAATTCGAAAGCGAAACGCCCGAATCCAAAAAAGTGATAGATACCGTGAATTCCCTGTCGAAGAAGCAGGTCAGGCCCGGCTCCGCGATAAGCATAAAACCCATCTCAAGAGAAGGGTCGGAACGCATCGTCAAGTTCGCCTTCGACTATGCCGTGAAGAACAACAGGAAGAAGGTAACCTGCATACATAAGGCCAACATAATGAAAGCGACCGACGGCCTCTTCCTCGCGACGGCGAGGCGGGTCGCCGAAAGATATTCGGGGAAGGTAAATTTCGAGGACAGGATCGTCGATAATATCTGCATGCAGCTTGTGCAGCGCCCCGAGGAATACGACGTGCTCGTGCTGCCGAACCTTTACGGGGACATAATATCCGACCTTTGCGCGGGCCTCGTAGGCGGCCTCGGTATGGCTCCCGGAGCGAATATAGGCGACGGTGTCGCGGTTTTCGAAGCGACGCACGGAAGCGCGCCGAAATACAAAGGAATGAACAAGGTAAATCCCACCGCGATGATACTCTCCGGCATGCTGATGCTGCGCCACCTCGGCGAGAATGAAGCGGCTTTAAAGCTGGAGAATGCCGTAAAAAAGGTTATAGCGGACGGCGCGCACGTCACGTACGACATGAAGGCCGACCGCAACGACCCGACAGCAGTCGGGACTCGCGAGATGGCGGACGCGATAATCAAGGCGCTTAAATAGCGGTATCGGACGGATGAAAGAATTTGATATCTGTGTAATAGGCGCCGGCCCGGCCGGAACATCAGCCGCACTCGAATCATCCTCGCTCGGCGCAAAGACTGCCCTCATCGAAAAGGGCCAGGTCGGGGGAATATGCCTCAATAAAGGGTGCATCCCGACAAAGGCCCGCCTCAGGTCCGCATCGCTTTACAGCCTGTCCAAAAATATAACCGCACCGGACCTGCCCGCTATCATCAAACGCTCATCCGAAGTCGTCGAGCGGCTCAGAGGCGGCCTTACACAATCCGTCGCATCAAAGAAGATAGACCTTATCAGCGGGGAAGCCGCTTTTGCCTCTCCGGACACCATTACCGTGAACGGGGAAACGGTAAAAGCGCGGTCATTTGTGGTCGCCACGGGCTCCTTACCGAGGCCCTTAGGGGGAGTTGTATCGGACCGCAAGAGGGTGTTCTATTCGGAGGAGATATTAGGCCTCTCGAGACTCCCGTCCGACATTACGATAATCGGCTCCGGCCCGATAGGCTGCGAGTTCGCGTCATTCTTCTCCGCGCTCGGCACGAAGGTCACGCTGATGGAGACGATGGAAAGGATGCTGCCGAGGGAGGATAAGGACATATCGTCGAGGCTGGAAGGGATCTTCAGGAATAGGGGCATAGATGTCGTGACCGGCGCCGATATAAAGGATATCGGAGGGATCGTATCGGAAGTTATCCTTATCTGTGTCGGCCGCGTCCCGGATACGGCAGGGCTCGGGCTCGATAAAGCGGGCGTCTCGTCACAGGACGGCAGGATAACCGTTAACGCCGGCCTCAGGACGTCGTCCAAGCGCATATTCGCCGCCGGCGATTGCGTCGGAAGGTATAACCTCGCGCATGCGGCATCCGCGGAGGGCAGGGTCGCGGCGATGAACGCGATGGGCGCGGAGGTCGCTATGGATTATTCTATTATGCCTATGTGCGTGTATTCGTTCCCTGAGGCCGCGAGCGTCGGTCTGACGGCGGAAGCGGCCGGGCAGAAGGGGATAGCGGCGGTTTCAGGGCGTTCATATTTCGCGGGCCTCGGCAGGGCGCAGGCGTACGGTGAGCCCGACGGTTTCATAAAGATCGTAGCGGAAAAGGATAGCGGACGGATCATCGGGGCGCAGATACTCGGATATAGCGCCTCGGAGATGATAGGAATAATAAGCGTTGCCATAAAGGGCGGGCTGACCGCAAAAGCCCTCGCGCAGACAATACAGCCGCATCCGACATTTTCGGAAGGCATACAGGAAGCGGCGGTCAACCTGCTGAGGCAGGTCAAATGATAGCGAAACCTCTTTGGCTGCGCAGGCCCATGGCGGCCTCAGGAAGGATAACGGCCACAAGGCGCGCCCTGAAGGAATCCGGGGTCGGCACGGTATGCGAAAGCGCGAACTGCCCGAACCTCTGCGAGTGTTTCGATAAGGGGGTCGCGACGTTCATAATACTCGGCGATATATGCACGAGGGGATGCAGGTTCTGCGCGGTGGGCTGCATTGAGCCGCGCCCCGGCAATCTGCTGCCTCCCGACCCGTCCGAGCCGGAAAATATCTATAATGCCGTCACGAGGCTGGGGCTAAAGTACGCGGTGATCACCTCCGTCACGAGGGACGATATCCCGGACGGGGGGGCGGCCCACTTCTCGGATGTGGTTTCGTATGTTAAGGCGCGCGCGCCCGGCGTAGGCATAGAGGTCCTCGTGCCGGATTTCCGCGGCTTGGAGGCCTCCATAAGGACGGCGCACGGCCCCGGCGTGGATGTCTTCGCGCATAACATTGATACTGTGCGCAGGCTCTACGGGAAGGTCAAGCCGAAGGCGGATTACGACGTCTCGCTATCGGTGCTTCGCATATCGAGCCGGCTGTTCCCGTTGACGCCCGTGAAGAGCGGCCTGATGCTCGGGCTCGGCGAGACGGAGCGGGAGGTATCGTCGGCGATGGAAGACCTCAGGGGTGCGGGATGCTCGGTATTGACCCTTGGCCAGTACCTTAAGCCCTCGGGAAGCAGGATAGAGGAGGCAGAATTTGTGCCGCCAAAAATGTTTGCAAAATACCGGGAAATGGCGTATAATTGTGGCTTTGCAAGAGTAAGTTCAGGGCCTTTTGTCAGAAGTTCCTATCACGCAGCTTGTTTAAACAATAGGTAGCCGCAAGGAGGAGAGGTTATGGCAAAGGTGATCATGCCTGATATGGGAGAAGGCGGAAGGGAAGTCACGATCTCGTACTGGCATTTCGAAGAAGGCGACAGGGTCGAGGAAGGCGAGGATCTCGTCGAGGTAGCGACCGATAAGTCGACCTTCAACGTGCCTGCGCCGTGTTCCGGCGTCGTGACGGAAGTGTATTACGAAGAAGGGGATATAGTCGAGGTTGGAGAAGTCCTCGCTAACATAGAAGAAGAGGAAGCGCTTTTCGAAGAAGAGGAGTAGATCAATTAGATGCATGAAGCCAACAGGTTAAAACGATTACCGCTGTATCTTTTTACGATACTGGACGAATTGAAGGAGAAGGCCAGGGCCTCGGGCGTTGATGTGCTCGACCTCGGCATGGGAAGCCCCGACCTGCCTCCGGCCCAGCATATAGTCGATGAATTGCGCGAACAGTGCAAATATGTGGCGAACCACCGCTATTCAAGGCCTACCGGAGAGATCGAGAAGGCCTTCAATAAGGCGATAGCCGATTGGTATAAGGGCAGGTTCAACGTGGACCTGGACCCGAGGACCGAAGTACTGCCGCTCATAGGCTCCAAGGAAGGCATAGCTAACTTTTGCCTCACGTTCCTTAACAGCGACGATATAGCGCTTGTCCCGAGCCCCGGTTATCCGGTTCATTTCAACGGGCCTATCATGGCCGGCGGCATACTCTACAGCATACCGATGACGAGGGAGAGCGGTTATAAGCCGAACCTCAGGGGGCTCGGCAGGGAGATAACGAGGATGGCGAAGATATTGTTCCTGAGCTATCCGCACAACCCTACGGCCGCGGTAGCCGACCTCGCCTACCTCCAGGAAGTAGTGGATTGGGCTAAGGACAAGGATATAATAATCGCTTACGACAACGCTTATTCGGATTTTGTATTCAACGGGAAACCTGCCCCGAGCATACTCCAGATAAAGGGCGCCAAGGACAAATGCGTCGAGTTCCATACGCTGTCGAAATCATACAATATGGCGGGATGGAGGATAGGCATGGTCGTCGGCAACTCGAACATCATACGCTCGCTCGAGAAGACCAAGAGCTATATCGATTTCGGCCTGTTCAGGCCGATACAGTGCGCCGCCATAAAGGCCCTGACCGGGCCCCAGGACTGCGTGAAGGAGCTCGTGGCCACATACAAGAAGAGAAGGGACGTATTTGTCGGCGGGCTTAACGCGGCGGGATGGGATGTGGACATGCCCCAGGGCACGTTCTATGCATGGGCCCATATACCCCCGAAATACGCCGGCCTGACATCGATGGAATTTTCGGCGCTGCTGGTTGAGGAAGCGGGTGTCGTATCTTCACCTGGTACGGGTTTCGGCGAATTCGGCGAAGGGTTTGTAAGGTTTGCTCTCGTTGAGCCGGAGGACAGGCTCAAGATAGCCGTCGAAAGGATCAGGAAGGTCCTTCAGAAGAAGGACTAAAAAGCCGTTTCCGGGTAGCATAGAATAAACGCCCGCCGTCATGCAAGGCGGGCGTAGTTTATTTGGAGGCGTTCGAGTGGCTGGCAAGAAGATACTGCTTCTGCATATATCCGAGAATTCAGGGCACCAAAAGGCCGCCATTGCGCTTGAAAAAGCGATAGAGATGCTCGAGCCGGGAACGGTAATAAGGAACATAGATTGCTTCAACTATACTAACCCGCTCGTCGAGAGGGTCATACACCGGACCTACATGGGCGTGATAAAGAACAGGCCGGAAGTATGGGAATACCTCTACGATAACCCGAAGGTATTCAGGAGCCTGCGGCGCCTGCGCGACCTTATACACAGGTTCAATTCCGGGAAACTGAAGGCGCTGCTCGAGGAGTTCAGGCCCGACGCTATAGCGTGCACGCAGGCCTTCCCGTGCGGGATGATAGCCGATTGCAAGTCCTCGTTCGGCCTCGATACCCCGCTCATAGGCGTCCTTACCGATTGCTACCCTCATTCCTACTGGTTCTTCGACGCGGTCGATTATTATATCGTGAATTCTGATACGGCCACGGATGTATTTGTCGAACACGGCATACCGAGGGAGAAGATCAGGGTCTACGGCATACCGATCGACCCGAAATTCGCGGGCGCGGTGGATACCCGTAAGGTCCGTTCGAAGTACGGCCTTGATGATGTGATCCCCGCGGTCCTCGTAATGGGCGGAGGGCAGGGGCTCGGCCCGATAGCGGAACTTGTAAACGAGTTGAACCGCATCAAGCATCCGATACAGTTGATAGTGGCCACGGGGAGCAACAGGAAACTATTCGAGTGGCTCGAAAGGAAGAAATCTTCCTTCAGGATGAAGACGGTAGCCCTCGGCATGGCCACGAACGTCGACGAACTCATGTCGGTCTCCTCGATCATAATCACGAAACCGGGAGGGCTGACCATATCTGAATCGCTCGCGAAAGGGCTGCCGATAATCATACTCAACCCGATACCGGGACAGGAAGCCAAGAACAGCGAATTCCTGCTGAAGAACGGCGCGGCGGTCAAAGCGGACAACGCGCCCGACGCGGCTTTGCTTACAGAAGCGCTCGTTACGCAGAAGTACAAGCTTGAGCAGATGCGCGGGAATGCCGCGCGGCTGGCGAAGCCGAATTCATCTACCGATATCGCGAGGCTTATACTCGAATGTGCCAGTACCTGATATACAAATTCGCCCAGTTCCTCGCGATGAACCTGCCGCTCCGCAAAGGATACGCGCTCGCGTCGTTCATAGCGAAAATGCATTACCTTATGTCGAGGACGGACCGCCTGGTAGTATACGGCAACCTGCGCGCGATATTCCCGGACAAGGGCGAAAAGGAGATAAACAGGCTCGCGAAGGAAGTGTTCGTGAATTTCGCGAAATACCTTACGGATTTCTTTCGTTTCGAGAAGCTTGACCGCGCGTTCGTCGATAAGAATGTCAAAGTGGCCGGGCGCGAAAACCTCGATGAGGCGCTAAAGCGGGGCAAGGGCGTAATAGCCCTTACGGCGCACCTCGGCAATTACGAGCTGGGCGGCGCCGTGATATCCCTGCTCGGTTATAAGTTCAACGCGGTCGCGCTGAACCACAAGGAGAAGGAGGTCAACGACCTCTTCATCGGGCAGAGGAAAAGGGCGGGGGTGAACGTCATCCCCCTGGGGGCTGCGGTAAAGAAGTGTTATGAGGCGTTACGGAAGGGCGAGATAGTAGCGCTCGTCGGGGACAGGGATTTCACTCCCCACGGCCTGAAGACGGAATTTTTCGGGAAGGACGCGCTGATCCCGAGGGGGCCCGCCGCTTTCTACCTTAAAGCAAAGGCGGCCATTGTCCCGGGGTTCCTGATAAGGATGCCCGACGATACGTTCGAGCTGAGGTTCGAGAAGGCGGTCTCCTATACCCCCACCGGCGACGGAGCGATAGATGAACAAAAGGTCACCGGGATGTGCCTGAAAGTCATCGGGGAGTACATAAGCAGGTATCCGTCACAGTGGTATATGTTCAGGAGGTTCTGGATATGAAAGGAGCGCTCTCCGCGGCCCGCGGCTGCGTCGTGATACCGGCGTATAACGAGGAGATGCGCATAGGCCATATAGTAAGCGAGGTCGTATCGAAGGGGCTCTCCTGTATCGTCATTGACGACGGCTCGGTGGACAAGACGAAAGAGGAAGCCGAAAGGGAAGGCGCCGAGGTCATAAGCCACAGGAAGAACCACGGCAAGGGGCTCTCGCTCCGGGACGGGTTCAAAAAAGCGCTCGAGGAAAATTACAATTTCATCATAACGATGGACGGTGACGGGCAGCACCATCCCGACGAGTTGGAGCATTTCGTGAAGGCCGCGGAGAAGGGGGATGCGGATATCGTCCTCGGCAACAGGATGAAAGACCCGAAGGACATGCCGCTGAGGAGGAGGATAACCAACAGGTTCATGTCGTCTGTCATATCGTTCCTTGCGGGGCAGTCCCTTCCCGACACGCAGTGCGGATACAGGCTCATCAGCACGAGGGTGCTTAGGTCGGTCCCGCTGACGACGGATAAATACGAGATAGAATCGGAAGTGCTGATAGAGGCCGCGAACGCCGGCTTCAAGATAAAGTCGATACCGATAAAGTCGATATACAGGGGACAGAAGAGCCAGATAAGGCCTTTCAGGGACACTATGCGTTTCCTGTCTTTTATATTCCAGACCCTCGTAAAGAGATGAAAGAGCGCGACGCGCTGTTGCGGGAATCGATGGTGGAGGAGCAGCTGATACCGCGCGGCATAAATGACCGCAGGGTGCTCGATGCAATGAGGAAGGTCCCCCGCCACCTGTTCGTGCCGGATTCAGGGCTTGAGAACGCATACGGCGACCACCCTATGCCGATCGGCGAAGGGCAGACGATCTCCCAGCCATATATTGTTGCGTTGATGACGCAGTCACTCGGGCTCAAGGGGACTGAGAAGGTCCTCGAGATAGGGACCGGCTCGGGTTACCAGGCGGCGATACTCTCCTTGCTCTCGAAAGAGGTCTATTCGATAGACAGGTACGGGGACCTGTCGCAAAAAGCGGGCGAAACCCTCGGGAAGCTTGCGTTCACGAACATAAAACTGATGACGGGCGACGGGACTGAGGGATGGAAGGAGTTCGCCCCTTATGACGCGATAATCGTCACGGCCGCGACCCCGTCGATCCCGCAGCCCCTGCTTGACCAGCTCACCGAGCACGGGAGGATCGTGGTGCCTGTGGGCGGGTCCTTCAGCCAGACGCTGATGCTCGCCAGGAAGGAAGCCGGAGGCATCATACGGGAAGAGATATGCGGATGCGTATTTGTCCCGCTCGTCGGGAAATACGGCTGGAAACAGGGCTGATAATTTGTTTGACATAATATTACGCGTGTGTTAGAACTATTGCATATTCTTTAAGCGTGGGAAGCCCGTGGGATACGGGCACGGCCCCGCCACTGTAATCGGCGACGAAAGCCAACAAGCCACTGTCCGAAAGGATGGGAAGGCGAGGCGAGTAGGCAAAAACCGAGAGTCAGGATACCCGCTTAGAGCGGCCGTAAAACGGCCAACAATTTCCTTCGAGGGTGAGGCGCATGAGATGTCGGAACTGATATTATTGACCGGGGGCGTAAGGTCAGGGAAATCCAGGTACGCCCAATCGCTGGCTAAGGGAACAAGAGGCAGGGTCTATTATGTCGCGACTGCCGAAGCCCTCGATGCCAGCATGCGAAAGCGGATCTCAGCACACAGGAAGTCCCGCCCCAGATCGTGGCACACCGTCGAAGAACCCCTATCGGTAATAAGAGCCGTCAATAGCCTGCCTCGAGGCGATAAGACCGTAATACTCGATTGCCTCACTCTTTTTATTTCAAACCTCATACACAAAGGGCTCAGCGACGCCGGGATACGCTCGGAGGTCAAGGGCGTAGTATCGGCATTGAGGAAGAATTCGTCCCTCGCGATAATTGTCACCAACGAAGTCGGTTCCGGAATAGTCCCTGATACGGCGCTCGGCCGGAGGTTCAGGGACCTACAGGGAGCCGTAAATTCCATGGTCGCCAAGGAGGCGGAAAAAGTATGCCTGCTCGTATCGGGAATACCACTGTACATAAAGCAAAGATAGAGCGGACGGCGGCGTCGATCGTCCCGCTTGACGCGCGTGCCCTCGAAAAAGCGCAAACGCGGCTCGATAACCTGACGAAGCCGAAGGGAAGTTTAGGGCGCCTCGAAGAGGTCGCGGCGTCCATATCCGCCATTACGTTGTCCGAAAAGCCGTCGTTCGGGAGGAAGGTCATATTCACGCTCGCGGCGGACCACGGCGTCTGTGAGGAGGGAGTAAGCGCGTACCCCCAGGAAGTAACCGCCCAGATGGTTTATAACTTCCTGCGCGGAGGGGCCGCGATAAACGTACTGGCGGCGCACGCGGGGGCGGAGGTCATAGTCGTCGATATGGGCGTCAAAGGCGACATAACTACGGACAGCGAGTCATTCATAAACAGGAAGATCGCGCGGGGCACGGATAATTTCGCGAAGGGCCCCGCTATGCCGTACGGCAAGGCATGCGAGTCGGTCTCCGCGGGAATAGAGGTCTTCGAGGAGGCCTACGCCAAAAGGAAGATAGATATTGCCGGGGTCGGCGAGATGGGCATAGGCAATACCGCGTCATCGAGCGCGGTCGTCTCGGCCGTTACCGGGCTGGACGCGGGGCTCGTCACGGGCAGGGGAACCGGCCTTGATGATGAGTCATACCTCAGGAAGGTCGATGTCATAAAGCGCTCCGTGGCACTGAACAGGCCGGACCCGGACGACCCGATAGATGTGCTCGCGAAACTCGGCGGCTTCGAGATAGGCGGGATAGCCGGAATCATATTGTCCGCCGCCTCGAAAAGGGTCCCGGTCGTCGTCGACGGTTTCATATCGTCGTGCGGCGCGCTGATAGCCTGCGGGCTCTGCGGCAATGCGAAAGATTACCTTATAATGTCGCACCAGTCGGTCGAAGCGGGGCACGCGGCGGTCCTGAGGCATATTGGCAAGAAGCCGCTGCTCAACCTCGATATGCGCCTCGGCGAGGGCACAGGAGCCGCGCTCGGCATAAGCGTTGCGGAGGCGGCGATAAAACTCATGAACGGCATGGCCACGTTCGGGGAAGCGGGGGTCTCGGAGAATATATGAAAGGGTTTTTGTCTGCGCTGCAGTTCCTTACTGTAATACCGGTGAAAATCAAAGGCGGAGTTTCCGACGAGGAGATCTCTTCGTCAGCCGCATGGTTCCCGGCCGTAGGGCTCATAGTAGGCATACTGCTCGCGTTCGCGTATGACGCGCTGAGTTATGTATTCCCTGCTCCGGTTGTATGCGCGTTCGTGCTAACTTTAAGCGAGGCCGTGACCGGCGGGCTGCATATCGACGGTTTCATAGACACTATGGACGGCATCGCGAGCGGCGCGGACAGGAAGAGGATGCTCGAAATAATGCATGAGGGCAGGCCCGGAGCGCTCGGGCTTGCGGCCGTGATCCTGCTATTCCTTTTAAAGTACTCGCTGCTGCTTAGCCTCCCGAAAGGGACGGTCGAGATATCGCTGGTCGCGATGTCGGTGGTGAGCCGCGCCTCATTCGTCGCATCGGCGGTATTCTACCCTTACGCGAGGGAGGGTTCGGAAGGCCTCGGGAAAATATTTATAGGAAAAGTAAAACAGCCCGCAGCGATGATCGCGGCCGTGACATTGCTGGCTGCCGTCATATTCATGTTCAGGGCCGGGGCGCTCATAATGATTCCCGCAGCGGCAGCGGCCTTCATCGTGTGCAACTTTTACTTCAAGAGGAAACTGC
>JAGONY010000013.1 GCA_017992785.1 Candidatus Omnitrophota bacterium
GCGTCGAGATATTCTGTATAGGCGTCGAGCTTACCGTCCCCGCGGTCGAGAAGCCGGAGATGTGGGACACATACGTAATACAGCCCGTGAGGAAGGCCTTCTCCGGCCCGATAACATACGCGGCGAACTGGAACGAGGAGTACCAGAACATCGCGTTCTGGGACAAGCTCGATTACGCCGGCCTCGACGCGTATTTCCCGTTATCAGAAAAGGAGAAGCCGTCCATCGAAGACCTGAGGCAGGGATGGAAGGCCCATATGGAAGCGATAGAGGCATGGCAGAAGAAGATAAGCAAGCCGGTCCTGCTGACGGAAGTCGGATACAAGAGCTCCACCGGCGCGGCGAAAGCCCCGTGGGAGCACCAGCTCGGAAGGGAAGTCGACCTCGAGCTGCAGAAGGACTGCTACACCGCGATGCTCGAGGCGTTCTGGGACAAGCCGTGGTTCTACGGAATGTATTGGTGGTACTGGGGAACAAATGATAGAATGGGCGGAAGCACCGACCGCGGGTTCAATATACAGAACAAGCCCGCGCAGGACGCCGTGAAAGAATGGTACGGAAAAACGCGTTAAACAACAGGAGGATGAGATGAGGTTTGTCACGAAGAAGTACGAGAAGAACCCGATAATAACGAAAGAGGATATGCCTTACCCGTGCGAGTGCGTCTATAATTCCGGCGCGGCGAAATACAACGGAAAGTATATCCTGCTTTTGAGGGTGCTGCTATTGAACGGAAACTGCGTATTCGGCCTGGCAGAGAGCGACGACGGCTACAACTTCAGGATACACCCAAAGCCGGTCATGGTCCCGGCGACTACCGGCCCGTTCGCGAGATACGAGGAGAAGGGCATCGAGGACCCGAGGGTAACGAAGCTCGGCGACACCTATTATATCTTCTACAGCTGCTATTCCGGGCTCGGGATGAGGATAGGCCTCGCGAAGACGAAGAATTTCCGGAAGTTCGAGAGGGTCGCGATGACGACGACGATCGATTACCGGAATTCCGTCCTCTTCCCCGAGAAGATCAAGGGAAAGTACTGCCGTTTCGAGCGCCCGAACGTCGGACGCCAGGGCATATGGATATCCTACTCGCCCGACCTGGTACATTGGGGCGAACAGGAGCATATAATGGCCCCTTACGGCAACCATATATGGGAAGACCATAAGATAGGCGCGGGCGCGCCTCCGATAAAGACGAAGAAGGGCTGGCTCAGCATCTACCACGGTGTCACATGGACGATGGACGGGATGACATATCGGCTCGGCGTCGCGATGCACGACCTGAAAAACCCTGCGAAGGTGCTCGGCATAGCGGACCAGTTCATACTGAGCCCCGATGAGGTCTTCGAGAGGGTCGGTTATGTACATAACGTCGTCTTCACGTGCGGCGCGATACCGGAGCCGGACGGCACGGTCAAGATATACTACGGCGGCGCGGATACGGTAATGTGCGTCGCGACGGCGAAGATAGACGACCTGGTCGACATAGCGTTAAAGGGAAAGAGGAAACCGCTATAAAGTATTATCTCGGTATTGACATAGGCGGGACAAATATCCGCCTCGGCGTCGTCGACGGCCGCGGCAGGGTCATAACAAGGTACCGCATGCCGACGCTTAAAGGCCAGGGACACAAAAAAGTCATATCGCGGCTGCTTGACGCGATAGGCGTAATATTATACGGTTCGGGCTATAAGGTCGGGGCGATAGGGATCGGCTGCCCCGGGCCGCTCGACAGCAAAAAGGGGATCGTCCTTTCTCCGCCCAACCTCCCGGATTGGCGCGGGGTACGGCTTAAGGAGATCATTGAAAGGAGATTCCGCATCCCGGTGGCCGTCGAGAACGACGCGAATTGCGCGGGCCTCGGCGAAGCGCTCTTTGGGGCGGGGATAAAGTCCGGGCGCCGCGCCTCGAGCATGGTCCTGCTGACTCTCGGGACCGGCATCGGAAGCGCGATAGTCCTCGACGGGAAGTTGTGGACCGGCAAAGGCGGATTCGCCTCCGAACTCGGACACACTTCGATAGACGCCGACGGGCCGAAATGCGGCTGCGGCAACAGGGGATGCATAGAATTATACGCGTCCGCCACGGCTGTCGCTCGCCGCGGTAAAATGGACGCGGAAGAGGTGTTTCGCGCCGCCGCCAAAGGGAATAAGGCCGCGCGCAAGGTAGCCGATGATACCGCGCGCTACCTCGGGTGCGCGCTCGCTAATATAGTTAATGCGCTCGACCCGGAGGCGATAGTCCTCGCGGGAGGCATGGCGAAAGCCGGCCGCGGATTTATGGATAAAGCAGGAAGAACAATGCGCGAAAGGGCTTTGAAGGAATCGTCAAGGGGAGTCAGGCTGGTTACCGCTAAACTCGGAGAAGACGCCGGATTGATCGGCGCCGCATGGAGGGCTAAGGAGCTATGAAAAGGATACTACTGTCATTGTTCACCGTGTTTGTGATCGCGCCGTGCTGGGCTTCGGGTACGGAAACCGCACCTGTGGTTGAAGGTACTGAAACCATCCTATGGGACGGGTTTGAGTCCAGGAACCTGTGGACGATCGCCCCGTGGGGAGATGCCGCAAAGCTCATGGTTTCGGCAGAGAACAAGGTCGAGGGCCAGAAGTGTTTTAAGGTCAGTTTTGGCCCCGAAGGAAAACAGAACCCCCCGAAGGGCGTCGTTCTCGAGCGGGAACAATCTGCGATAGACCTTGATACATCGAAAAAGCTGACGGTCGATATATTTAACGACGGCCCGCCGTTTGAGCTTGCCCTGGTCCTGTATACGGACGAATTCATCGAAAGCTCGACGACAACGGTCAGGAAGGGCCTTAATAAGGACATAGAGTTTGACCTCCACGCGAAGGACTTTAAATCGCCTAACAGCAAGTGGCAGTATAGTTATACCCCGCATCCCGGGACAATCGCATGGCGGATCATGTTCATTATGTATGCGGAAGATACCGAGGCCAAGGCCAACGTATATTTTGACAATATGCGGCTGGAAAGGGCGCCGAGGATAACAAGCGAGCAGAAGATAATAGCGCTGGCAGATTACACCGCGCCGGATATCACTGCGGTGAAGCCCGCGGCCGACAAGGTCGAGCAGTACGAGAAATTCGAGATAGACGTCGCGTTCGAGGGCACGTACCAGTATCCTTATAACCCGGATAACATAGACCTGATGGCATATTTCAAGTCGCCGGACGGAAAGAAGTATACGATGCCCGGGTTCCTCTATTCAGGCAAGGTCGACGGCGTGAATGTGTCGGACGCCGTCTGGAAAGTAAGGTTCGCGCCTGTCAAACCCGGCAAGTGGGAATATTACGTCACGGTAAAGAACCCTAAGGGCATGGCTAAGTCGGAGACGATGTCTTTTGAGTGCCTGGCGCCTCCTCAGCCGAAAAGGGGTTTTGCGCGCATAAGCAAGAAGGACCCGCTCTTCTTCGAGTTCGAGAACGGCGAATATTACTATCCGTTGGGGCAGAATGTCGCATGGGCCCCCTCAGTGGACATGTTCGAGCACTATTTCTCGAAGATGCACGACAATATGTATAACTGGACGCGCGTATGGATGTCGAGCTGGCAGTGCGCGATAGAATGGCTCGACGTAGGCGAATACCACGGGCTCAACAATTATAACCTTAAGAACGCGAAACTCCTGGACGACATAACGGACCTCGCGAAGAAATACGACCTTTATTACCAGCTCGTGCTGAACCAGCACGGCCAGTTGAGCACGAAGATCGACCAGGAATGGCTGAACAACCCGTATAACAAAAAGAACGGCGGGCCCTGCGGGAAACCGTCGGACTTCCTGACGAACGCCGAGGCGAAGAGACTCTACAAGATGCGCGTCCGCTATATAATCGCGCGCTGGGGTTACTCGACGAACATCCTCGCGTGGGAGCCGTGGAACGAACTGACGCTCATGGACGGTTACGACGCGAAGCTCGATATCCCGTGGCAGAAGGAGATGGCGCAGTACATGAATTCGGTCGACCCGCACAGGCACATGATAACGACGAGCTACTTCGGGAACTTCCCGAAAGAGATCTGGAAGCAGCCTGAGATAAGCTACGGCCAGATACACATGTACACCCCCGAGATAGTGACCACGCTGGACGGGCTTTCGATCATGATGAAAGATTACAAGAAGGCGTATTTCGTCGGGGAGTACGGCGGAAGCAACTTAAGCGGCATCGACATACAGGACCCGGACGCGACGGTGCACCATAACGGGATCTGGGCCGCATACATGACGGCTTCCTCGGGAAACGCGATGCCATGGCAATGGGATGAATACATCGATCCGAACAACCTGTATTTCCACTGGCACTCGCTCGCCAAATTCAACGAGGGAGAGGACAGGCGCGGCCAGCGCTATGGGTACAGCCGCGGCACGCTGGAGCTTGACGACGGCACGATACTGATGGCCCAGGGCATACTGAACAACAAGAAGGCGCTTATCTGGGTCTATGACCTCTACAGGACGAAGTTCAACCAGGGCGCGCTTAAACCTCTCGATATAAAGGGAGCCGTCCTGACCGTCGCGGGCATGGACAAAGGCAATTACAGGGTGGAGTTCTGGGACACGTATAAGGGAGACATCACCGGGACCGCGCAGGCGTCAAGCAACGGCAAGAAGATGGAGATTGCGCTGCCCGAAATAACGAAGGACTTCGCGCTGAAAGTGGTAAGCATGAATGATAAGGCGCGCCCGAAAGCATGCAAGGCGCGTATAGAATCCAAATACCTCAATAAGGAAGCGGCCGAAGAGCCGCGCGACCTCTGGGAGGGTTTCGAGGCCAAGGGAGATTGGGACTATGCCGGATGGGGAGATATAGTCAAGGTCTCCCTCGCGAAAGACAGGGTGACCGAGGGCAAGAGCGCGTTCAAGGTCGTCTTCAATAAGGCCGGCAGGAGGACCGACGGCAAGGGCATATGCGTCCAGAATACGAAACTCGACCTTGACCTCTCAAAGGCGAAGAAGATGGTCTTCGACGTATATCTCGATGCGCCGAACTCCATCGAGGTATCGGTAGTACTCAACAGCAAAGGTTTCTGCGAAAGCGTACGCCGGATAATAGTCCCCGGCTGGAACAGGAACATAACATTCGACCTCATGGCCAAGACCTTCAAGAAAGAGTCGACGAAGTGGCAGCATAAGGGCGAGATCGACAGGGCAGAGCCGATGAAAGAGGTCATGTTCATGTTCTACCCGTGGGATGTTGAGTCCGGAAGTTTCTACCTGGATAATATCGGTTTTCGCAACGATTAGGGATATAGACGGAGAAACGCAAAGATTTCCCATAAAATAACAATAATGTTATCTTGACAAAGGAACCCGGAAATGGTATATTTTCCCCGTAATAGTTATACCAGAGTATACTTGCCTTGTTCTCTACTTAGTTAGCAGCATTGTGTCTTTGCATCTTTGTTTTCATTAACATAGTATACTCGGTTATACTAACCAAGGGAAAGGGGGTAGCAGGATGGTAAAGAGACTCATGGTAATGGCGGTAATGGTTACGGCGCTGTGTTTCAACGCCGCGGCGCATGCTACGGTCCAGTACGATTTCGCTGCTGATACGCAGGGTTGGGCTGGCGAGGATTGGGGTTCGGGGCTTCCTGCTTTACAGCAGGTTTCGTGGTCCAAGGATCCCGCAACGGGGAGCCTCGAGGCCAACACTTCAACCATGACGTATACACGCGCGGAAGGCTCCAACTGGGGCAAGGTATACCTTAAGGGCGATTTCGCGGCCTCGAAGGACCTCACGGCAGAACCTCTCTACACTATGGATTTCTACGCTCCCGATAACATCTACTACGCGAAAGCAAAGCTCGGCGTGAGGGCCGGCGGCTCATGGGACCTTACAGAATCAAACGAAATAAGCTTGAATCCCGGATGGAACACACTCGTGTGGGACATGAGCGGAACGGCAAACCTCGCTGATGCGAGACAGCTCGGCATCGAAGTATCGGGATGGCTGCCGGTCACCGGCGACGCGAAATGGAATATCGATAACGTCGCGACGAATCCCGTCCCCGAGCCGGCGAGCATGCTGCTTCTCGGCGCGGGCCTCGCGGGAATATTCGGCGCAAGGAAAAGATCTTCGAAGTGACTTTAAATCGGTAAAAAGGGAGGAGGTGAAATGATTATGATGAAACGTATCCTCATTGTAGCAGCTGTGTTATTGCTCGGAAATCCGGCGTTCGGCGCGACCCTGTATGACTTCGAATCGGGCACCGATGGTTGGACATTCCAGGATTATACCGACAGCCAAGCCATTTCCGCAGTCGCGCAGTCCTCGGACCAGGCGAAATCCGGTTCTTACTCGTTGATGGGAACGGCGCATCTCGTACCGGGCGACGCCAATTATAGCAAGGGAGAAGTACTGGTCAACAGGGGTGCGGCGAACGCGTTGAACCTTAACGGGCTCCAGACCTCGGTATCTGTATTCGGCCCCACGGGAGCGGCGGGAACCAATCCTTCGTCCCTCAACGGATGGCAGATGTTCTTCAAGGACGCGAACTGGTTGTCATGGTACGGCCCGTGGACGAACATGACGGTCAACTCATGGCAGACATTGTCCGTGACTCCCGGCGTGACGACCCCGGCATTCGTAGATTCCGGCTTCGACCCGACCCAGATAATGGTCATGGGCGTTAAGCTCGGCACCGGCGGTGCCTCTACCGGCACCTATGACGGAGCGGTCTACGTGGACCAGTTTAGCGTGGTACCGGAACCTGCGAGCATGCTTCTTCTCGGCAGCGGTTTGGTAGGCATCCTTGGTTTCGCGAGAAGGAAGAAGGCTTAACAGGCAGTATGAACAAGGCGAGTATAAAATGGTAAAGGGGGTATTAAAGCTATGAGGAAAGTCGAAAAAGGCTTGCTCCCTCACCCGAAAATAGCTTTAAGCACCCCCTTTGCTATTGCGCGTGGCGCGCGGCACGGCACACAGCGCCAGGGTGTGGCGCTTATAATGACGGTCGGCATCCTCGCGCTCATAACGCTCATCGGCACGTCCTTCGCCATAAATATGTCTGCTGATTATAAAGGCGCCAGGAACTCCATCCAGGCCGTAAAGGCGAGGTACCTGGCGGAGGCCGGGATAAACAGGGCGGTCGCGGAACTGCTTTACGGGGCGGAAGGTTTCACGAGCAACGCGATCGACTCCTCGACGGAGGCATGGTCCGGGGCAGGGCCGTATTCGGATAATATAGGAAGCAACAACAGCGGATATACCGTGACGGCCATATCCGATTGCGCAGGCCGCATCTTCATAAACGACGCGAACCCGAACCTCCGGAACATGCTCGGCAATCTTGCCGTGGCATGCGGGCTCGCGGCAGCCGACGGGCAAGCGATATTCGACAACCGCCCGGCGGGAGGGTATTCATCGGCCGAAGAGGTAAAGACGGCCCCCGGTTTTACGCAGGCAAAATACGACGCGATCTCGGGCTCGATAACCGTCCATGCCTATGTTGACCCCGACGTCTCGGCCGCTTCGCACCCGTACGCGGCGTCCCCGAGGGCGCCGGTCAACGTCAACACGGCCGGCAGGGAAGTCCTTATTGCGGTGCTTAGCGGCGTAAGCAACGGCGCGAATACCGTCAGCTCCGCGGAAGCGGCGTCGCTCGCGGACCACCTGATAAACGGCAGGCCGTATTCCACATACGACCAGTTATGGGCGCGGCTCCTGACCGCGGAGACGCTCGGTTACATATCTGACGGGGACGCGGCTGTCGCCATGGCCAACGCGAACCCAAACACGGACATGATGTCCCTGAACCCGAATTTTTCCTGGCGGTATAAACACGTATCAAAAGGGAATCCCAACGACGTCTCGGGATACGACGCCAACGGCGCCCCGTACGCCGTTGACAAGACATCGCTTTCCGTATACACGACGGAGTTCTCGTTCAATTCCGGCGGTTATTACGAGATAGAATCGGCCGGAACAGCGCGCAATGCTGCCGGCATGCAGAGCGCGGTGAAGAGGATGAAGGCCTGCGTCAAGACATTTGATATATGGAGGCAGACCACCCAGGCGCAGTTCGCATCGGGCACCCTCGGCAATACCGAGCTCTATCCGGAACCGCCGGCGGTCGCCGCAGCGTCTTATGACGGCCAGGTGATGATATCGAGGATGCGTTCGTCCACCCCGGCGGCGGGAGTCCCGCATTTCCTTCATAAAATGGACGGCCTCGACGCGGACAGCGCGGGAGGAAGCGCGGCAAGGACAAGTTTCGCGTGGGTCCCGCTGAACCCGAACCTCGCCAGCGTGATAGACGCTTCCGATCCGGGCAATATCTTCCCGGACGGTCTCTTCTTCCCGAGGGACGACGCGACGACGAATTACTGGTTCAGGCCGGAAGGGAACATCGATTCCGCTGACGGCACGCTCGAGATATGGTTCAAGCCGAACTGGCACTACCACTACGCGACCTTCAACAACGCGTGGCATTCCGCGAAGGTCTTCGAGGCGCAGGACAGGGGCACGGGGGGCGGCGGGTCAAACTGGAGCAACGCCTCGATGGATATCTACATAGCCGCAGACGACGACACGATACGCTGGAGGATAAACAACAAGAACGGCTCGCAGTACACGCTGCAGACGGCCATGCCGAATACGTGGAAGCCGGGGACATGGCACCATATCGCGATAACATGGGATTACGAGGATTTCCTGAACGACCCCGCGCGCGCCCAGACATTCTATATCGACGGCGCGAGCGTCATGTCATATAACATAAAGGATGCTCCGAAACAGTTCCTCGGCGATAACGGCCTCGAGTTCGGCTGCGATACTCCGTACCAGGAGCCGCCGAACGCGACTTACGGGGAGGCAAGGATATTCGCATCGAGCGGCGCGACATCGCCCGGAATGGATTACGCGGTCGGGGTATACTACGACGTGGGCGACGCGGAGTTCCTGTCTTCCTCCAATACGCTCGGAACCGTAAGGTTGGGGACCATATCGTGGACCGAGCATACGGCGGATGCCTCGGGAAACCCTGTCGTCCCGGGCGCAGACCTGACGTTCGATATATTCGACGGCGCGGCGTGGCTCGGCAACAGCGCGTCCAGGTCGAACCCTGCGGGCAACCCGCTCGGCATGGTCACCTCCGGCGCGGGCGCGGTCCGGTACAGGGCGTATTTCATAGAGACCGGCAGCGGCCTTTATGATACGCCGGTCCTCGACGACGTGACTATAACGTATTTCAGCAGGGCCGAGATCCTTTGTTGGAAGGAGCTGTAAATGAAGCGCTATCTCATATTGGTCATGACGGCATTTTCCGCGGCCTGCGCCTGTGCCCCGGCGGCCGGAGCCGACGTGATAACTATAGGTCCCGCGCGCGATGTCGAGCTGAAGGCGGAGGGCTACGGCAGGGCCGCCTCTTCGAAATACGAGCTCAGCGTCACGGCGCAGGCGAAAAGGCTTTCGAACGGCGACGCGGTGCTGGTCAAATACAAGACGAACCTGCCGCGCATGACGGTGCTGTACATGTCGGTCCGCTCGCTTGACCAGGTGCTCGTAACGCGCAAGCAGACGGTAGAGGGCCCCGAGTTCGCGATAAGGTTCGGGCCTTTCGATAACAAGAAATTTTCGCCGGGCATCTACGTGGTAGAGGTGTCGTGTCTCCCCGAAAGGCAGGAGAGCGGCGCGGTCAGGCAGGAACTCTCCGGCGCGGACAAGCTTGTCGCTTCCGCGGAACTGAGGGTCGGCAACCAGGAGGATTTCGAGGTCACGACCGGCAAGCGCAGGGCCGCGCTGATAACGGAACTCAAGGAGCTCGACTCCCTTTACCTCGCGCTGAACGACGAATACGCTTCGCAGAAAAAAGAATTCAATAAGGCGAAATGGGACGCGTTCTCGGAGGATCTCCGGCTTCGCGTGAAGAAGATAGGCGACCTCGACGCGGACTACCGGTCGAAGATGCTCGTCATGGATTACGCGGCCCAGGAGAACATCAAGATGATGATAGTCGATACGCTCGGCAAGCTCCTGGTGCGCTATACGGAACGGCTCTGTAAGGATAACGGCATCGATTTCAGCGCGCCGCCGTCGCCCGACAACAGGCCGGCGGAGATGCTTAATCTGGTGATGCAGGAGCTTCTTGTCAATTCCAAGTCCTTCATCGAGCAGGCAAAATTAACTAATCCTTGACTTTTAAACGGCAGGAAATTAATATAAAACCATGCGCGGCCACAAGACCGTAAAAAAAACAGGGTGCCTCCTTTTGCCTTTGGCGGCCCTCCTCATGATCTGCCTGCCGGGCTGCGCGAAAAAGACCGGTGAAAAAGAGATATTGATGTGGCTCGTCGGCTCGGAGAAGCAGGCCCAGAAGATAAACGAGCTCGGGCTTGATTTCTACAGGGAGACCGGCGTTAAAGTCAGCTGCGAGGCGATCTCGTGGGGCGAAGCGCACTCGAAATACCTGACCTCCGTCGTCGGTGAGGTAACCCCGGACATCGGTACTATGGGCCTCACGTGGGGGACGGAGTTCGGCAGCCTCGGCGCGATGGTGGACCTGCGCAAGGAGTACCCGGAAGAACTCGAACAGATATCGAAGAACATATTCCCCGGGCTGGCGGAATCGATCCGCTTCAACGACAGCGTCTTCGCGGTCCCGTTCGACATAAGCGAATACATTATGTTCTACAGGTCCGACCTGATAAAATCGCCGCCGAGGACATGGAAGGAACTGACATCGCTGCTATCGGAACTTAACGCTTCCGGCAAGTCGATGATAATCGACTGGGGCGGGCTCGGATGGATTGGTTATTGCCCTTACCTCTGGCAGAACGGCGGGGATTTCTATAATAAGGACAGGACCTCCGCGACGCTCGATACCGAAGAAGCCGCGGCCGCGATGAAATTCTTCACCGACCTTTACAAGAAATACCAGGTCCCCCTCGAGAACAAGCCGGTCGAACAGAGCTTCAGGGTAGGCGACCACCCCATATTCATATCCGGGAACTGGAAGATGAAGAGCCTCGCGGATGTCGCGCCGGAACTCGACGGGAAATGGGCCATAGCGCCGCTTCCCGCCGGGCCGACCGGAAAGCGCACGGGGTTCATCGGCGGAAGGGTCATGGGGATATTTTCGATGTCGAAACTGAAGGACGAGTCGTGGGAGTTCATTAAATACCTCTCGAGGGCGGATATACAGGTAAAGCTTTACGAAGCTACGCTCGAATCACACGACACGTACCTGCCCCCGAACATGAAGACCTGGGACATAATGCCGATGGACGCGTCCTTCAAGGGCCCGCTGAAGGAGCAGGCGATGGATTCAAAGGGCCCGCCGTCAGTGCTCGGCTGGGATGACAGCACGAGGTTCATCGATACCGCCATACAGCTTATAGTGCTCAAGGGCAGGGACGTGAAAGCGGCCCTCGCCGAAGCGGACAGGGAGCTCGACAGCAGGAGGAAGCATTGAACCGCGTCCTTAAGGAGATCAACAAGCAGAAGTCGGCGTATATATTCATAGCGCCGTCGTTCTTGCTCTTTACGGTCTTCCTCGTCATACCGGTCTTCGCGTCGCTCTACTGGAGCTTTACCGAATACAATATACTGCAGCCGCCGAAGTTCGTGGGGTTCCAGAACTACGCGAACATACTCTTCCACGACCCGCGCTTCTGGAAGGCGATGACGAATACGGTCATATTCGTCATCGGCACGGTGCCGACGAGCATAGTTATATCCCTGCTGCTCGCGATGGCGATAGACCAGAACATCAGGTTCAAGAACTGGTTCAAGACGTTCTTCTTCATACCGAGCATCACCTCGATCATCGCGATCTCTGTCATATGGAAATGGCTTTACGCAAGCGGGAAATACGGCCTCTTCAACCATTTCCTGTCATCCATAGGCATCCCGCCGGTCAACTGGCTCGGCGTCGACTGGACGCTGCCGTCGATAATAATGATGAGCGTCTGGGGCGGGCTCGGGTATAACATGATACTATTCATCGCGGGCCTGCAGGGCATACCGCAGGTCTTCTACGAGGCCGCGGAGGTCGACGGCGCGAGCGACTGGGACAAGTTCAGGAACGTGACGCTGCCGTTGTTGAGGCCTACCATGCTCTTCGTCAGCATAATGTCCATAATAAGCGCGTTCCAGGTCTTCGAACAGGTCTATATAATGACATACAACTCGGAGGGCGCGGTGGGAGGGACGCTCGATTGCGCGCTCACGATAGTCGCCTACCTCTATGAGACCGGATTCCAGAGGTTCTCGATGGGGTACGCGTCGGCGCTGGCATACCTGATCTTTTTCGTGCTCTTCATAGTCACGATAATCAACATGAAGATAGTCGAAAAGAAGATAGAGTACTGATATGGACATAAAAGAGATAAAGAGGTTCAACGGGGAAGACGCGAGGCCTTCAAGCAAGGCGAGGCAGCAGCGGATGCTTAAGACATTCGTCTACATATTCCTCGCGATAGGGTCTTTCATAATGGTGGTCCCGTTCGTCTGGATGGTCGTCACCTCGTTCAAGCCGCTCGACGAGATAAACACGTACCCGCCGAGCTTCTTCATCAGGAAACCGACGTTCGCGGCCTATATCGAGCTCTTCAGCATAATCCCGATGGGCAGGTATTTCATGAACAGCCTCATCGTGACGTCCGCGATAACGCTCGCGAACATATTCTTCTGCTCGCTGGCCGGATACGCTTTCGCGAAACACCGCTTCTTCGGCCGCGACAAGCTCTTCCTACTGCTGGTCGGCTCGATGATGATACCGTGGCAGGTCAACCTGATACCCAGTTTCGTAATAATCAAGAAGTTCGGCTGGCTCAACTCGTTCTACGGCCTTATCATACCGGCTATGTCCGGGGCTTTCGGCATATTCCTCATGAGGCAGTTCATAATGAACATACCCGACGACCTGATCGATGCCGCGAAGATAGACGGATGCAGCGAATTCACTATATACAGGAGGGTAATACTCCCGTTGATACAGCCGGCGCTTGCCTCCCTGGCGATATTCACGTTCATGGGGCAGTGGAACAACTTCGTATGGCCGCTCGTTGTGATATATTCCTCTAAAATGCGCACAATACCGCTCGCGCTCTCCGTCCTGAACGGGCAGTTCGGCACCAACTTCGCGATGGTAATGGCGGGAGCGGTAATAGCGACGCTTCCTGTCCTTATAGTTTTCATAGCGTTCCAGAAGTACTTCATAAAAGGCATAGCCCTGACAGGGCTGAAGGCATAGCGATACCTGATGGCATCGCTAACGGGCTGTTACCGATAACATTGACAAATCGCAATTCATCGTGTAAACTTTATCAAAGGGTCAAAAAGCAATGAAACGTTTCGAAAAGTCCAGCATAACCATAAAAGACATAGCCAAAAAGGCGGGCGTCGCGCACTCTACGGTCTCTCTTGTTATGAACGACCGGGAACACGTGTCGCCGAAGCTGCGCGAGAAGATCCTGAAAATAGCCAACGATATGGGCTATATGCCGAACATGGTCGCGCGCAGCCTTATCAGCAAGAAATCGTCCACGGTCGGCGTCGTATTCCCCGAGAACCCGCACTTCTTCACCATAACGTACTTCCTTATGATAATAGAGGGCATACAGAACGCCTGCAAGAAATACAACCGCGCGCTGATGTTCTTCTCTCTCGACCAGACGAAAGGCGAGTCGTATTACCAGATATCCCGCAAGTGGCTCATAGACCTGATGATAATCATGAACGTCGACTATACGAGGGACATCTCCAAGGATATCCAGGACCTCCGGGACAACGGCATATACTTCTCTTTCCTGACGAAGTACCTCGGAAAGGAGAAGGTGAACTCCGTATGCGTCGATAACTACGAAGGCGTACGCCTCGCGCTTGAATATCTGGCCTCGCAGGGCCACAAGCGGGTCGGTTTCATCGCCGGTAACCCGAACTCGGCGGACGGCCCGGAGAGGTTCCAGGCATATAAGTCGCTCTCCAAAAAATTCGGTTTCGACCAGGACGAGGAGCTGATAGCGCAGGGCGATTTCACTTTCGAGAGCGGCGAACGCGAGATGCCTAAACTCCTTGCCCTAAAGAAGCGGCCTTCAGTCGTCTTCGCCGCGAGCGATTATATGGCGATCGGCGCGATGCGCGTGATAAAGGAGCAGGGCCTCTCGATACCGAAGGATATCGCCGTAATGGGATTCGACAATACTCTTGAAGCGGCATACGTAGAACCGGGCCTTACGACGGTAAGGCAGCCGCTGCAGGAGATGGGAGAGAAGGCAGTCGACCTCGCGATACGCTCGATGAACGACGAGAATTTTGAACCGCAGACGCTTGCCATCAAACCGGAACTCATAAAGAGACAATCATGCTAATAAAGCGCCACAACCCATTGGTGTATTATGCCCTTTTCATTTCGACGGTGTTCGCCGCGCCGCTCTTCGCACAGGATGCGGCTGCCTCCGCAAATAATACCCAGGGCCCGACCTTCGAGGTAAAACAGGTCGATGGCGTCAACGTGCCGTTCCAGAACGGCATACCTTTCCCGTCATGGGAGAGGCAGGAACGCGCGTACGTCGAACTGAACGGGAACTGGAAGACGCAGAGGCAGAAAGCCGACCATAAGCTCACGCTGCATAAGAGGACGCAGGATAATATCACGCTCGTCGAGAAGGAAGGCGGCGGAAGGCATAGCGCCGGATACGATGATTCCGGATGGAACGAGAAGGCGATACCCGGCGTCGAGAATCCCGCACCGGACAGGTACATGGACGGCGCGTGGTACAGGCGGCATTTCAGCGTGCCCGCGGACGCGGCCGGCAAATACGTCAAGCTGATGTTCGAGGCCGCGAACTATTTCACGGATGTATGGGTCAACGGCAAATGGGTAGGGTGCCACGAAGGCGGGTATACGCCGTTTGCATTCGATGTGGGCCCTTACCTTAATTACGGCAAGGATAACGTCCTGGCCGTCAGGGTGGATAATATACCGTGGATCCCCAACGGCGATTCCTCAAAAGAAGCGCAGGCGACCAACGACCATAACATAATCCCTTACGCGACCGGTGACTGGTGGAATTACGGCGGCATAACGAGGAATGTTTATCTCGAGATATCGCCCGCTGTATCGGTCGTGCGCGCGGATGTCCGTTCGAAACCATCGGGCGAGAAGGGCTCCGAACTGACAGTTGAAGTAACCGTTTATAATCGCAGCGACGCGGAAGTGAATACGGCGGTCGGGTTGAAGGTCCTGGCAGCCCGCATAAAAGAAAAGGATATCGGGGAGCCCTCGGCCAAGAAGGTGGCTTCGGGAAGGGCGATGCCCGTCCAGGGCGAGGCGTCGAAAGAGATAACGCTGAAACCGGGCGAAGTGCGCGCGGTCAGTTTCTCGCTGAAGTCGGGCGCGCTGAAGCACTGGTCGCCTGAGTCGCCGGACCTCTACGTCCTGCAGGCCACCCTCGGAGACAGGAAGAAGAAATTCGACGAGCTTTATACGCAATTCGGCGTCAGGGAGATCCGCGCGGACAAGGACAGCCCTAAGCTGCTGCTCAACGGCAAAGAGGTGTTCCTGCGCGGCATAGCCAGGCACGAGGCGTTCTACGGCGAGCCCGGCCCGGGAGAGTTCGGTCCCCCGCGCATCATAGAGGATTTCAGGTTTATTAAGGAAGCGAACGCGAATTTCGTCAGGACCGCGCATTACCCGAACGGACAGCAGACGTATTCCATAGCGGACAGGATGGGCCTGCTCGTATGGGAAGAGATACCGGTATTCTGGTTCGGCGGGCCCGAGTTCATGATCCAGAAGAACGTGCGCGGCATCGCGAGGCAGATGTGGCTCGAGATGATATACCGCGATTATAACAGGCCTTCCGTGATTATCTGGGGCACCTGCAACGAGTGCAGCTGGCAGAAGGAGAGGGCCGAATTCATAAAAGATTTAAAGGATAACGCGCAACAAGTGGACGGAACCCGCCTCGTCGCGCAGTCGGCTTCCGGGAGCGACCCGACGGACCCGACCCAGAAGGAATGCGACATCATAGGGTTCACGACCTATTACGGCATATTCTACGGCAGTTCCTATTATTCGGATACGAAGGAAGCGCTCGAGAAGACGCGCAAGGCGTTTCCCGGTAAACCGGTGATATCCACCGAATACGGCATCTGGTCCGCGTACGGCGATACGCCGCAGGAGAAGGTCCAGATAGAGGTCGCGAAGGACACGTTCGCCGCGTTCACGGAGCTGCCGTATGTTACCGGGGCCGCATGGTGGACGATAGCCGATTGGCACACGATGATAAACGAGCCGCAGCATATGGGCCTGCTGACGATAGACAGAAAATTGCAGAAGCCCGTGTATTTCCAGATACAGCGCCAGTACGCGACGCTGCTCGGCGACCTTTCGGTCGTCCTGAAAGATCCGAAAGACGAACAGACCGTGAAGGGCAAACTTAAGGTGTCCGCCGAGATAACCGGCAAGGAGAAGCCGGAGTTCGTCGACCTGATAGTTGAAGGAAAACAGCTCGGGCGGCTCTCGCAGAAGAAGGGCGTATACCAGATGGAGTTCGATACCGCCAAGGTGGAAGACGGGATGAGGACCCTCATCATACGCGCCAAGAGCAGGAAAGGGTATTTTGTGTCGGATTTCGTAAGGGTCAACGTCGATAATACCGATGAGCCGCCCGTCATAAACATTACAATGAAGGACGGAGACCTTGTCATGGGCAAGGTGCTGCTGAACGTGTCCGCGTCGGACGACAGGGCTGATCCGGTAGTGACGTATTCGGTGGACGGCGCGGAGCCGGTAAAAATGCCGAGCGGAGTAGAGGGTTCCTACCAGGCCGAGTGGGATGTCTCGGCGCTGGCCGACGGTTCGGAGCATGAGATCAAATTCATCGCGGCGGATTCGGGCGGGCAGGCGGCGGAACGCAGCGTAAAGGTAAAGATAGACGGCAAACCCGGCAAATATGTCGACCTGCCGTATGACCACGACTGGATATCGGAGAACGGCAGGTATACCGACGGGACGGGCTGGGATTACGCGGCCGAGGACCTGCCGGCGTCAAATTCGGAGTTCATATATAACGGGAAGGACAGGGTCAAATTCAGGTTCGGGGACAAGTCCGGCGGGGCGAAGAACACGGTAGAGTGCGGCAAGCAGAAGGTGGCTTTCGCGCCCGGCTATTACGGCAAGGTTCATATACTCGCCGCGATGCACGACGGCGGCGCAAAGGTCCCGTTCCTGCTGAATTATACGGACGGGACGCAGGGGAAGGCCCTCGTCGGGTTCTCCGACTGGTGGGGCGCTAACGCGGTCTTCGGGGAAGATATTGCGATAAAGACGTCCCATCACCATGAAGCGAGCGGCGAGCGCAAACCCGGTTCGGGTATATATATGCAGACGATAGAGCCGGACAGCAAGAAGGTGCTTTCGTCGATAACCCTGCCGTCCGAGCCGAAACTGCACATCTTCGCGATGACGCTCGAAGGAGAAGTGTCGAACGACGCGATACCGGAGCCGTCGATCATCGCGCCGCAGGCGAACTCCTCCGTAGGGGATACCGTGAAGGTCGAGGTCGAGGATAAAGAGGATGATATCGCGAAGGTTGAATATTCCATCGATTCCGGCGACTGGATGCCCATGAAAGATGAAGGCGGCGGCCGTTATTGTGCGCAATGGGACACGGCAAGCCTCCAGGGGATCAACCATACCGTTGCCGTAAAGGCGACGGACAAGATAGGCCAGATAAATACGAAGTCCGTCGAGGTCAGGGTCGTCAACAAGGTCACGATAATATTCCCGTTCGAGGGCGCGAGCATCTACAAGACCGCGACACTGATGGTCGAGCCGAGGGCGAACCGGGAGGTCGAGAAGATAGAGTATTCCGTGGATAACGCGGAGTTCACGCAGTTGTCGCCGTCGGGGATGAGCCTCTATACGGCCGAATGGGACACGGAGGGCTATAAGGCGGGTTCCGGCCATGTGCTCATAGTCAGGGAGTATGAAAAAGGCGGCGGCGTCACGATAGATACTGTCAAGGTCACCGCGGACTCGATAAAGGTCATGATAGCCGAACCGCTGAAAGGCCATTCGATCAAGGTAGATAAGAGCATCCGCGACTGGAAGGGCGAGGCCCCGTCGCAGGACAACACGGCCACTGTCAATAACGGGGAGTTCATCTGGAAGGACGAGAAAGACGACGACACCGGCAACGGCCATTATACGTATCCGACGAACAAGGCCGTCAGCAGGGGCTCCGACCTCAGGGAGTTCCGGATCACGTGGGATGACAAGAACCTCTATATGCTTATAAAATGCGACAGGCCCGGTGATTTCTGGGCTCCTTACAGGATAATAGGAATAGATACCGACGGCGCGAGGGGCGGGAAGGTCGGCTCGAAAGTGCTCGCGCACGGCGATATGGATGACGTGAGCCCGGACAGGGGCTGCTATGGCGAGATAAAAGTCGCGCCGGAACTCGCGTGCGAATTCACGGTGGGGATATTCAATTCATATAAGGGCAGGATATGGGGGGCGGACGGCAAGCTCATAGCGTCCAAGGAGGCCAAGCCGGATGACACCCCGGGATTCATGGTCGATGATTACGGATGGAGCTCGGTCGAAGTTGCGGTACCGTGGAAGATACTCGGCGGTGCGCCCCCGTACGGCCAGACATGGAGGTTCGTTGTCGGCATCGGCCAGCAGGATAACGACGTATTCAGGGAGATAGAAAAGGATGCTTCCGAGTGGCGCGGAGGCGGCGGCGAGTCGAGCGATATGTTCGGGCCCGACCCGGACGTATTCGATCTCGCGAGCCCTGACAGGAAGACCCAGGAATTTGAACTTCGCAGCTATGATGCCCAGGGCGAGCCGGGTAACCCGGACGGTTTCGCTGTGATAAAGAGATCATACCTTGTTGTGACCTTCAGCGAGGAGAAACCGGCCAAGTAGGGAAAGGTCAGGAAGATGGCAGTGCTTGCGGTAGTGCTGTTGCTGTTGTGTCCGTCCTTGGGTTGTGCGGAAGATATTGGCAATACCCCGTTCGCGGGGCACAAGATAGAAGCTGACAAATCGTTCTCTGACTGGAAGGGTACCGCTCCCGAAGCGGAAAACACCGCCGCGGTAAGCGAAGGCGAGTATATATGGAAGGACGCCGTCGGCGACGATACCGGGAACGGGAAGTACACCTATCCTCTCGACAAAGCGCTCAGGAAAGGCGCGGACCTGAAGGAGTTCAGGGTCACGTTCGATGACGATAACCTCTACTTCCTCGTAAAGACGAACCGTCCCGGCGACTGGTGGGCTCCCTACAGGGTGATAGGCATAGACACCGACGGCGCTTCGGGCGGCACGGGCGGCATGCAGGTTTTGGCTGAGGGCGACCTGGATACGCTCTCGTCGGACTCGGGAACATATGCGGAGCTGAAGGTCGCGCCGGAACTCGCGTGCGAATACGCGGTGGCGCTCTCCTCGACGTACAAGGGCCGCATATGGGATGCCAACGCGAAACTTGTCGCGTTCAGGGACGACCAGCCGGAGGATACGCCCGGGTTCAAGGTTGCGGACATAAACTGGAATACGATCGAAGTTGCGATACCGTGGCCGCTGATAGGGGGCAAGCCGCAGGGCAAGGCATACAGGTTTATAGTCGCGGTGGGGCAGCAGGATTACGACATCGCGCGTGAGATAGAAGAGGTCTCAAACGAATGGCACGGAGGAGGTGGTGAGACGAGCGACGCCGGCGGTGTAGATCCCGACGTATACGATCTGGCCGGCGCGGAACGCGCCGTCCAGGAGAGGGAGCTGGGAAGTTTCAGGATGAGCGCCCCTCCCGGGGACACCGAGGGTTTCGCGACGATAGACAAGTCGTACCTGACGGTCTATTTTGGCCCGAAACAGTGAACCGATAACAAAACAGGAGGTGGTCAGAATGAAAAGGGTATTGGTAGTGTTGGTTGCGGCGCTGGCTTTCTGCCCGTTCTGGACGGCGGCCAATGCCGAAGACGTCGCCGTGAACGGCCATAAGATAGCGGTCGATAAGGCGATACGCGACTGGAAGGGCGCCGTTCCCGAAGCGGAAAACACCGCCGCGGTCAGCGAAGGCGAGTACATATGGAAGGACGCTGCGGGCGACGACGCGGGAAACGGCAAGTATGTGTACCCGCAGAACAAGGCCCTGAAGAAGGGCGGAGACCTGAAGGAATTCAGGGTCACGTTCGATAGCGAGAACCTGTACTTCCTGATCAAGACCGACAGGCCCGGCGACTGGTGGGTGCCTTACAGGATAATAGGCATAGATACCGACGGCGCTTCGGGCGGCAAGAACGGCAGCCAGGTGCTTGCGCAGGGCGACATGGACGAATATGCTTTTGATTCCGGCTGCTTCGCCGAGTTGAAGGTATCTCCGGAACTCGCGTGCGATTACGTAGTCGCGGTATCCTCGACGTACAAAGGACGCATATGGGACGCGAAAGGCAAGATGATAGCGCGCAAGGAAGCCCAGCCCGATGATACGGCCGGCTTCAAGATAGAGGATTACAACTGGAACGCGGTCGAAGTCGCGATACCGTGGTCGCTGGTAGGCGGCAAGCCCGCCGAAGGCACGTCCTGGAGGTTCGTGGTCGCGATAGGCCAGCAGGACAATGACCTCGCTCGCGAAGTCGAAGAGGAAGTAAGCGAATACCGCGCGGGCGGCGGAGAATCGAGCGAAGATAACGGCGTCGATCCGGACGTGTTCGATCTCGCGGGAGCGGACAAGGCGACCCAGGAGAAGGAACTCGGCAGCTACAAGGCCGACGGAGAGCCGGGAGACGCGGGCAGTTTCGCGACGATAGACAAGTCGTTCCTTACGGTCAAGTTCGGCAAGTAAGGGCGGCGTAAAGATTGCCGGGAGTGCGGAAGGATCGATCCGAGGATCCTTCCGCACGAACGCATGAGAAAGGACGGGAGGATGACAAAAAAGACTGCCGTGTATGTCATTTTCGTCGTAGCTCTTTCATTCTGTGATTTCCTGTCAGCCGACATGGGCAGCGGTTCCCTGACCGGTCATCCCATAAGGGTAGACGGGTCCGTAGCGGACTGGGCCGGATCGGCCCCGGCAAGGCCGAATTCCTCCGTCATAAGCAAGGGCGAATTCATCTGGAAAGACATGCAGGGAGACGATACGGGCAACGGGAAGTACACGTATCCGAAGACCCCCGCGTTCACGAAATCCGCGGACCTTGAAGAATTCCGCATCACGTGGGACAGCAAGAACATGTATTTCCTGATCAGGTCATCGAAGCCCGGCGACTGGTGGTCTCCCGTGCGCGTCATAGCGATAGATACCGACGGCATGGGCGGCGGCAGGAGGGGTAAGCAGGTCATACAGCAGGGCGACATAAATACGATGGATGCCGATACGGGCACTTTCGGCGAGCTCAGGGTATCGAAATCGCTTTCGGCCGATTATGTAATATGCATAGCCGGCACGTATAAAGGCCGCATATGGGACGCGAAGGGAAAGCTTGTCGCGAAAGCGACCGGCGAGAAGACCGATACGAAAGGATTCAAGATAAAGGATTCTAACGCTGTCGCGGTCGAGGTGCAAGTGCCGTTGAAGATAGTAGGCAATCCGGCCGGCAAGACCTGGAGGTTCGTGGTAGCGATGGGCACGGAAGACAAGGAGCACCTGCGCGAGATATATAAGGAAGCGGACGACTGGCACGGCGGCGGCGGCGAAGCGACGACCTCCGACGACGGGGTAGACCCGGATTATTTCGACCTGGCAAGCCCGAACCAGAACACGCAGGAGATAGAGCTTTCGAGCTATAAGCCGAACGCGCCTGCCGGGGATTCGGCAGCGTTTGCGGAGATAAAAAAATCATTCCTACAGGTGAAGTTCTCCCCCTACCTGCAGGTTGCGAAGTAAATAAACACCCTTGACAAATCCGGCGCCGATGGTATTATATGTTATCGGTAACATAATATGAAGAAAGTCACATTTAAAGAGATATCCAAGATAGTAGGCGTATCGCCGATGCACGTGTCGCGCGCGCTGGCCGGCCATCCGTATGTCAAGGAGGAGCTCAGGCGCAGGATATTCAAGGTCGCCAAGCAGCTCAACTACAGCGTGAACCCGTTCGGGCGGGGCCTCTCCAAGAACATCCAGATGAAGGCAAGGATGATATGCCTCCTCACAAAATACGATAATTTCTTCCAGACTGAATATTTCATAAACCTGACAGACGCTATAAGCAACAGCGCGAGGTCTAAGGGCTACGACATAATAATCGTGAGCTTGGGCGACGACGAGGCCGGCAACATCAAGAGGCTCAAGAACCTCATAAATTATTACGAGGCGGGGATAATAGAAGGGTTCGTCTTCATCGCGCCGGCTATGGGCGCGAAGGAAGGCCTCTTCCTGCACGGGGAGAAGGTCAACCTCGTGTGTGTCGGCGGGAAGCTCGAGGCCGATACGAAATACGTCGATGTGGATAATTTCGAGGCGGGATATGAAGCCGCCGCGTACCTTGCGGAGCTCGGGCACAGGCGCATCGCGTTCGTAGGCGGGTTTGAGGACAGGTATGACACGCAGGACAGGAGGCATGGCTTCGTGAACTGCCTGCGGATGAAGGGCATAGAGCAGGATCCCGGACTTATGCTGGACGGGAATTACGATAAGGCCGGCGGGAAGAAAGCGACCGCAGAACTCTTCTCGAATGGCCGCAGTGCGGATGCCGTATTCTATACGAACGACCTCATGGCCTTCGGCGGCATGGAATATTTCAGGGAGAACGGGATAGCGGTCCCGCGGGATGTCTCGATAGTCGGCTTTGATGACCTTGTGGCCTCCGCGAGCGCGGAACCCCCGTTGACGACATCGAGGCAGCCGTACGAGGAGATGGGAAAGGCGGCCGTCGAGTCGCTCCTGCAGAAAGGCACGGTATCCAGGAAGATACCGGCCAGGATGATAATAAGGAAGAGCTGCGCGAAACGATAGGAGAGCAAAAGAGCAAAATGGGGAAAGCACCGGCATATAAACTCGGGCAGGACAACGAATTCATAATTGAAAATTATAACCACTCCAAGCCGTTCTCGAGCTTCCTTCCGGGCATCGCGGGCCTCGACGGCATCCCGATGTGGACGTTCTACGTTAACAGGAACCAGGCGGTCTGCAGTTTCGGCATAGAGGGCAAGGACCGCTCGATGATGGAGTACTTCCCCGCGAATTTCGCTTACCAGCTCGTCGGCTCGCAGGGATTCAGGACGTTCATCAAGATCGCCTCAAAAGGCGGATACGTGTTATATGAGCCGTTCCGCACCTACGAGAAGGAAGAGCCGTATATACCCGTCCAGACGATGGCCATCAACCCTTATTCCGTAACGCTGAAGGAAGAGCATAAGAAATACGGCCTCAGCGTCGAGATAAAGTACTGCAACGTGGTGGGCAAGCCGTTCCCGGGGCTCATAAGGCGCCTCGAGATAAGGAACACCTCCGGTAAGGCGCTGAAATACGAGCTCATAGACGGCATGCCCCAGGTAATACCTTTCGGCATGGACGATTACAGCTTAAAGAGGATGAAATACCTCGTGAAGTCGTTCAGCTTCGTGGAGAACCTTGAAAGCAGGATACCCTATTTCCATATCAAGACGACGCACGAGGACGGCCCCGAGGTCGCGATGGTAAGGCGCGGACACTATTACGCGTGTTTCAAGCCGAAGGGCAAAGGCATGGAGCTCATCAGGCCGATGGTGGATGCCTCGCAGGTCTTCGGATCGCGCAAAGACTTCGTTTTTCCGCAGGAATTCAACGTCAGGAAGAAGTTCTCGTATGACCGCAAAGGCGAGCTTACGAGCGGTGAATTCGCGTGCGCGATGTGCTACGACGCCGGGACGCTGGGTAAAGGGGGCTCCCTCAAACTCACCTCTGTCGCGGGCACGGTCGACTCGCTCTCCGATGTATCGAAGGTCAGGGCCGCGGTCACCGCCGATTTCATGGAGGAGCAGCTCGCGAAGAACAAGGCGCTCATAGAGTCGCTGATGGCGAGGTCGCTCGTGATAAGCGAGGACCGGCGCTTCGACAGGTATTCGTCGCAGAACTTCCTCGATAACGTGCTGCGCGGGGGCCTGCCGATACCGGTGACCGAGGACCGCAGCAAGATATTTTATGTGTATTCCAGGAAGCACGGCGACCTCGAAAGGGATTACAACCAGTTCTATACTTCCCCGACGGAATACTCCCAGGGCGACTCGAATTACAGGGACGTGAACCAGAACAGGCGCAACGACCTCTTCTTTAATCCCGACGTCGGGATGGCGAACATCGTCAATTACATAGGGCTGATACAGCTCGACGGTTTCAACCCGCACGGCGTCGGCGGCATAACCTACAAATACAAAGGAGGCGCGGAAGACCTGCAACGGATTTTCGGCCCGCGCGCAGATGACGCGGCGGCGTTCTTCGTGACCGAAGGGTTCGCGCCGGGAGACCTTTTCAAGTTCATGGAATCCAATTCGCTGAAGGCGTCCATGCCGAAGGAGAAACTGCTGTCGCGCGTGCTCGAAAAATCGGAGACGATCCAGAACTCGCAGCACATAGAAGGGTACTGGAGCGACCACACCTTCTATAACCTCGACCTCATAGAGAGCTTCCTCGCGATATATCCCGACAGGAGGAAGGATCTTTTCTTCGGCCGGAAGATCTTCGCGTTCCACGATAGCGCATATGTCGTGATGCCGCGCGACGAGAAATATGTCGTATGGGACGGCAAGCCGGTGCAGCTCGGCAGCGTTAGGCTGGACGAGGAAAAGAAGAAGATGATCGCCGACAGGAGGTTCGACAAGACGCTCGTGCGCAAGACGGGCGGAAAGGGCGACATATACAGGACCGACCTCATGACCAAGTTATTCATACTCGCGGTCAACAAGATAAACTCGATAGGCCCGGACGGCTGCGGCATAGAACTGGAGACGGATAAGCCGAACTGGTACGACGCGCTGAACGGCCTTCCGGGGATGTTCGGGTCCTCATCGAACGAGACGTTCGAGCTGAAACGGCTCATCTCGGTGATAACCGATAACCTCGACGGCGCGACGCTCGAGATACCCGAGGAGGTCGCCGATGTCGTAAGGGATTCGAAGGATACGCTAAGCGGGTTCGCGGAAGGCAGGATCGACGATTTTGCCGCCTGGGACCGGCTCACGTCGCTGAAAGAGGAGTTCAGGAAGAGGACGAAGCTCGGTATAATAGGGCGCCTGGTCCCGATGGCGCCGGAAGAGGTGAGCAGGTACCTGAACCTTGCCGCGAAACGCGTGCAGGCGGCGATAAACAAGAGTTTCGACGAGAAGTCGGGGCTCTTTTCGGGATATTTCATGAATACGCCGGTCGAGTACGACCAGATCACATATACGGGAGCGGACGGAAGGGAGACCCAGAAACTGAATTACAAGGGCCTTCCGTGCATAAAGGTCACTAAGTTCGAGTCGAAACCGCTGCCGCTCTTCCTCGAGGCGCAGGTCCACGCGCTGAGGGCGGAGAAGGACCCCGCGCTCGCGGCAAAACTGCACCGTAACCTGATGAAGAGCGCGCTCGTCGATAAGAAACTCAAGATGTTCTTCGTGAACGCCTCGCTCGCGGGCCAGCCGTACGAGATAGGAAGGACGAAGACGTTCAACCCCGGATGGCTCGAGAACCAGTCGATATGGCTGCATATGGAATACAAATATATGCTCGAGTTGCTGAAAGCGGGGCTGTACGGCGATTTCTTCGCTAACATGAAGAACGTCCTCGTGCCGTTCCTGAAGCCGGAGGTCTACGGCAGGAGCGTGTTCGAGAATTCGTCCTTCATAGCGAGCAGCGCGCATCCCGACAAAAAAGTGCACGGCCAGGGTTTTTACGCGCGCCTTTCGGGATCCACGGCAGAGTTCGTCCATATGTGGCTCATAATGATGACCGGCGGCAGGCCGTTCGGGCTCGATAAGGACGGCAAGCTCTCGTTCTCACTCTGCCCGGCGCTCCCGAAGGGGATGTTCCTGAAGAAGGACCGGAAGACAAGCTATTACCTGCCGGACGGGGCCCTCGTGGAGGAGACCGTGAAGAAGGGCACCATTAAGTTCATGCTTCTCGGCAGCATTCCAGTGACATACCATAATCCTAAGATGAAGGATATATTTGGGGACGCTGAGGAAAAGGCGCGGGTAACGTACGAAGTGACTACGGATGACGGGAAAACGGGGATTTTTGCCGGAAAGGTCCCCGAGCCGTATTCGGCGATGATAAGGGACAGGAGGGTAAAGGAGATAAAAGTCTTCTTTAACTGATACGGAGGATGTCGTGGAGAAGAAGGTGATATCGTTCGACAGGAAGAGCATGCTGATCGGCGGCAGGAGGGTCATGCTCTACGGCGGGGAGTTCCATTATTTCCGCGTCCCGCACGAACTCTGGGAAGACCGGCTGCAGAAGATGAAATCGGCGGGGCT
>JAGONY010000056.1 GCA_017992785.1 Candidatus Omnitrophota bacterium
GAATATGAATAATTCGCCTTCGTCTATCCTGGCGAAACTGTCGTTTAGGTTGGCCTTCTTGTCCCGTAAGGACTTTACCTCCGCCCCCTGGAGAGCGATTCCGGCCTCAAAGGACTCGAGAATGTGGTAATTATGCCGGGCTTCCCTGTTTGTCGCGACCGTTTCATCCGCCATTTTAGGTATCAATAATATAACATATTTCATTGAAAAAATCGAAAAGAATCGGTATAATCAGTTGAGTTTCGGAAACCCATATGGAAGACACCCTTAAAGAATTCCTTTCGCTGGTAAAAGTCAGCCGGTTCGAGGAAAAATACTCGAAAGACATAATAGGTGAACTATACTTCGGCTTCCCGCTGAAGAGCATAGTCCAGGCCGAAAAACGCCTCTCCTCCCCGGAAGAGCAATCCGTGGGCTATTTCTCCATGGAATACGGGCTGGCTACGAGCGTATACAACAGCTTCAGATCTTCCTCCCCCGTCTCGGAATCGAACATACTCCCGAAGCAGAACATCTTCTCGAACATGCGCATTAGGGACTATTACTTCCAGTTCAAGATCGACCAGAGGATAATGGACCTGCCGATATACAGCGGCGGCCTCGGGGTGCTCGCGGGTGACAGTTTAAAATCGTCAGCCGACCTTAACATATCGCTGGCGGCGGTAGGCATACTTTGGAGAAAGGGCTACTTCAAGCAGAACTTCTGGTTCAAGGACGGCCAGGTCCCCGAGGAGACGAATTGGGACCCCTACTCATACCCCGGCCTTATCCCCCTCGACACGGTGATAAAGATACCCTTAAAGGGCGGCGAGCTCTCCCTGCGGCTCTGGAAATATTACGTCTACAGCTTTAACAAGGAACACGCGGTCCCGCTTATCCTGCTCGACTCCGATGTCGAGGGCAACAGCCCGGAGCTCAGGAGGCTTACCGACCAGCTTTACAGGAGCGATAATTCCTACTACAAGATAATGCAGCGCATAATACTCGGCATCGGCGGGATCAAGGCGTTCGAGGCGCTCGGGTATAGCATAAAGAGGTACCACCTCAACGAGGGACACGCGGCGATGGCGCTCGTGCAGATGGCCGACGCGCTCGATAAGAATGCCCTCGCCGCGCTCGAGCAGAACTTTGTCTATACGTGTCATACCCCGGTAGCGGCGGGACACGACCGCTTCCCTCTGAAGGAACTCGAGAAGATACTGCCGGACGAGAACATGGATTTCATAAGGAAGAACGGATCCGAGGACAGCAGCGCGAACCTTACGGTGCTGCTGCTGAATTGCTGCAGGAGCGTGAACGCCGTCGCGAAGAAACACGGCGAAGTCACCCGCATGCAGTTCCCGCAGCACGCCGGCAAGATCAGGTCGATAACGAACGGTATACATATACCGACGTGGATATCCGATGATATCGCGAAACTCCTTATTAAATACGGGAACGAGGCCAAGCCCTGCACATCGGGCCACTCCGAGATGATGGACCTCGAGCGGCTCAGGGATGACGAGCAGTTCAGGGCCGACCTCTGGGACGCGCACCAGGCGAACAAGCGCATGCTTTCGTCGGTATTCTCGAACTGGGACATCAAGGAGAACTGCTTTACGCTCTGCTGGGCCAGGAGGATCGCCGCGTATAAGAGGCCGAGCCTGCTCTTCCAGGACCCGCGGAAACTCCTCGATATCGCGGAGAAATACGGGCCGGTCCAGATAATAATCGCGGGGAAGGCCCATCCGAACGACAGCCTGGTCGGCACCTATATAAACAGCATAATGAACACGATAGATTCCCTCGGCACGCAGGGTTCAAGTCTACGTGTAATAATGCTTGAAAACTACGATATCTTCTTCGGAAAACTTCTGACGAACTCGGTCGATGTCTGGCTCAACAACCCCCTTCCCCCGTTCGAAGCGTCCGGCACGAGCGGCATGAAGGCGATCCTTAACGGCGTCCTCCAGCTCTCGACTCTGGACGGCTGGGTCGTCGAGGCGGCCGACGCGGCCGAAAACCCCGACGCGAACATAGGCGAGATATTCGGCTACAGGCACAATACCGGCGACCCGATAGGAAGCGAGCTCGACCTGCGGCTCGACTCGGACTCGGCGCAGCTTTACGCGGCGCTGGAAAAAATGGTAAAACTCTACTACGAGACAAATAAGGACGGGAAACTTAATGCAGGTTCAAAATGGATCGATATTATGATAAACTGTATCAAACAAAGCCATTATTTCAACACCTGCAGGATGGTCCAGGAATATCGCGATAAGATGTGGTTCGTAAAGGAATAGATTTGCCGAAGTGGCGGAACTGGCATACGCGCTGCGTTCAGGGCGCAGTGACCGCAAGGTCTTGAGAGTTCAAATCTCTCCTTCGGCACCAACCTAACCCGCACAAAGGAGGTCCCGGCATGGCGATTCCCGCAAAGCTCAAGAAGTACCTTGACTCGAATAAGGTCAAGTACAAGGCGCTGAAACACAAGCTCGCGTATACCGCGCAGGAGATAGCGGCCGCCCAGGAAGTCCCCGGCAAGCAGGTCATCAAATCCGTCCTCGTCAAGACGGACAAGGGTTTCGCCCTCGCGGTCCTGCCGGCGATCCACCTCATAGACCTCAAGAAACTTAAATCAGCCCTGAAGTGCAAGTCGGTCAAGATAGCCACCGAGAAGAACATTGAGAAGGTCATCCCCGACTACAAGCCCGGCGCGATGCCTCCTTTCGGCGAGCTCTTCGGGCTCGAGACGGTCTCCGACAAGATACTCAAGGAAGATATCGAGATCGTCTTTAACGGCGGCACGCATACCGACACCATCAAGATGAAATATTCCGATTTCGAGAAACTTGCCAAACCGAAGGTAGCCGATATCGGCAAACATATCTAAATGGCGAACGACCGGAGCGAACTCTCCAGGATATCAAGGCAGCTGACTGATTTCCTGCAGGAATTGCCTCGCCCCGGTTACCTTTGGCCTTTCTCCTTCACCCGTTTGCTAGAAAAATTCGGGCGGTTGAGAAAAGGAAGGTTCAGGTACGCCACCCCGGGACAGCACAATTTCGTGATGTCCGAGATAATCGTCAAGAAGGCCCTCGCCGAGATAATCTACCGCGATACGAGATGGCTCGCCAAAAGCTACGGGCGTGAGACGCGCTCCATAGATAAGAGGCTCGCGCGCCTCTACAAGTCCGTGGAAAACGACCAGTCCGATGACAGGAATACGGACGCTGCCGTACTCCGCGAGATCTCTTCCCTCGAGAAACGCAAAGCCGCCCTCGGCTCCACTCTCAGGCAGAAACGTCTTGAGATGCAGTCAAAATTGCTGCATGATTTCATGTCCGCCTTTGAGGAAGACATAAGAAAAGCCAGCAGCATAAGCGATTTTACCGATTATACGCAGATCTTCTCCGAGCTCAGGGATGCGGTCAGGGCAAACGACAGATCGAAAATTGAAGAAGCCGTAGCTGCTCTTGCCGAAAAGCTTGTCGTGCCCCCGGAACTGCTATCCCGCAGGATCATAGGGCATCGGCTCGGAGACCATGAACTGAGCCTCCTCGGAAAATTCACGAGGGAGCTCGACAACTATCCCGAATATAAGGACGCCGTAAAAAACCTGCGGGACTTCGGCCGTTACCGCAAGGCGGTCCTGCTGATGGACCAGTTGCGCAGGAACAAGGACACGCTGATCCCTCCCCCGTTCGTCAAGGGGGCCGAGGCGCGCCTCTATGAAGGCCTTACCCGTTCCCTGAGGATGTTCTTCGCTTCGCTCGTCGCCATCTTCCCGACCCTTACCGTCTACGGTTTCCCGGGCATTCCGCACATGCCTCCAATCACTTTCATCTGGATAGCCCTCTGCTTCGGCGTCACCTACTACATATCCTGGCAGCCGTCCCATAAGATATCCCTGTTCATTGTCAGCCTCCTCGTCAGCGTCCCCGGGCATAAGATGCTTCCCGAGCTCGGCGAATATATAAACGCGAACTACACCGAAGAGAAGCCCCTTAAGATATCCTATATAACGGCCAAGAGGAGCGATAACGAATCGGACGCCGAGATCGCGATATTTTATTTCAGGAAGACTATCGACGCGTTAAGGCCCACCCTCGAGACCTTCGGCAAGCGCATCCTGCTCGTGATGACTTTCTGGTCGGACACTAAGAATGACAAGATAATAGAATATGAGGTCAAGCGGTTGCGCGAATTCTCCTCGGAATATTCCTATTCGAACCTTGATTTCCTGTATATGAACAGGTCTAAGAGCGAATGGTTCGACAATACAAAATTGGGCATGATAAAGGCCGGCGGGTTCGCCGGGAAGGTCGGCGGCATTGGCAACCTGATGCATTTCATGAACACCGGGCAGTCGAAACCGTATCTTTTCACCGACGAAGGTTTTGAGTTCACCCAGAACAGGAACAAGCCGCTGCTTTGCAGGGTCTGGTCGACCGACCTCGTGAAGGCGCTCGGTATAAAACAATGCGCTCCTGATGAGGCGGCGGAACGCATATTGCGCGGCGACGACATAGAGATAGACCAGGAGAGGATCTCGGAGTTCTGCGTCATCATGGACGACAAGAACGAGCTCTATCCGGGCGAACTCGAGAAGGCGCTCGCGATAATGCTCCATCCCGACAACGGCCATATAGTCATAGCGCAGCCGCATATCGTCATAACTCCCCCCTACCTGAACGGCGCCGCCAAAGAGAGCATCTATTGGAAGATAATGAAGAACGAGCGCGACATAGAGAACGAGATAAACATGAAGGTCGTCTCGGGAATCTACGGCAAGGAGCGCGCTTTCTTCGGGAAGGGCTTCACAAGGACAAAGATATATTACGAAAGGGTCTTCAAGCCGGAGACTCTTTCGCCTGCGAAGGTCCTTTCGCATGACTGGCAGGAATCGATATTCAGCAGGAACTGCGAAGGCCTGCTCGGCGCGAAAAGATATGTCGTCACCAGGGTCCTCAAGAAGTTCGGAGCCGTCGTGCTGCGCGTAGACCTCGCAGACACGACAAGGTTCATAAAACTTGAAAAAGACGCGGCCGGGGACGTCTGGCTGTACCATTTTGATATCAACACCGGCGAATACCGCTTCGTCAGGAAATTCCATCACCTGAAGGACGCGGAGACGGACGAAATAATAAAATATACGGCGAATTTCTATAACAATTCCGTCGCGGTCGGCGAGCGCGACCAGCTGCATTTCGTCACATA